>JAQGGU010000011.1 GCA_028289265.1 Candidatus Saccharimonadota bacterium
TCACAGATAAACACGTATACTATAGGAGCACATGAGTAAGAATTTAGTAATTGTAGAGAGTCCGGCGAAGGCAAAGACTATCGAGAAATACCTCGGTAAAGACTTCAAAGTTCTCTCATCGGTAGGGCACATCCGCTCAATCGCCAAAAAGACCAAAGACGGCACTGCGCCCATTGACGTAGCGGCCGGCTTCAAGACGGTCTATGAGGTTGACCCCGAGAAAAAGAAAGTTATTACCGAGCTGAAAAAAGCCATCAAGGATGCTAACGACGTCTGGCTTGCTACCGATGAAGACCGCGAAGGGGAGGCTATTGCCTGGCATCTTTGCGAGGTACTCAAACTCGACCCGGCGAAGACTAAACGTATTGTTTTCCATGAAATCACCAAGGGTGCTATAGAGGAAGCTATCAAGAAGCCGCGTACCGTCGACATGCATCTCGTGCAAGCCCAGCAGGCGCGCCAAATTCTTGACCGACTGGTAGGCTTTGAACTATCTCCTGTCGTTTGGCAGAAAGTCCCCGGCGGCAAGTCAGCAGGACGCGTCCAGTCTCCAGCCGTACGGTTGCTCGTCGAGCGCGAACGCGAGATCCAATCCTTTGAAGGCTCATTTAGCTTCAAGGTAACCGCCGTATTTACTACGAGCGGAGAAGAACTGCGCGCAGAGTTGCCGCAGCGCTTCAAGACAGAAGCTGAGGCTCAAGCTTTCCTTGAAAGCCTCACGGACGCGACCTTTACTGTCAGTAATGTCACGAAAAGCCCCAGTACCCGTAACCCGGGCGCACCGTTTACTACCAGTACCCTTCAGCAGGAAGCCAACAGCCGTCTCGGCTTCGGGTCTAAGGCCACTATGGCAAGCGCACAGCGGCTCTACCAAGAGGGTAAGATCACGTACATGCGTACCGACTCCGTAAACCTTTCCGGGCAGGCACTGGCGCAAATGAGCGAGTATATCACGAGCGAATTCGGCGCAGAGTATCACCAGGTACGAAAGTTTAAGACAAAATCCGCCAGTGCCCAGGAAGCCCATGAAGCTATCCGACCTACTGATGTCCGTACCACCGCGGCCAGCGGCGACAATTATGACCAAAAGCTTTATGACCTTATCCGCCGTCGCACACTTGCCAGCCAGATGGCTCCCGCAAAACTTGAAAAGACGACCATCACGATCAACGTTTCTACACGTAAGGAAGTCTTTGAAGCCAAGGGAGAAGTAATCGTCTTCGACGGTTTCCTAAAAGTATATGGCGCCAACAAAAAGGAAGAGGCCATCCTGCCAGCTGTTAGTAGCGGAGATACTCTAGACCTCAATGAAGCGGCAGCCCGCCAGGTCTTTGCCCGGCCGCCAGCCCGCTATTCTGAAGGTAGCCTCGTTAAGAAGTTGGAAGAACTAGGTATCGGACGACCAAGTACCTACGCGACTATCATCAACACCGTCCAAGTCCGTGGTTACGCCGTAAAGGGCGAGAATGAAGGCCAGCCTCGTGACGTTATCGTATTCAGTCTCGACAAAGACAACGTCAAACGAGACGTCGTGCAAGAGAAAACCGGATCCGACAGAGGCAAGCTCGTACCAACTGCCAGCGGCGAGGTCGTCAGCGACTTCCTGACTAACCACTTTGACCAGATCGTCGACTATGGCTTCACGGCAGACGTAGAGGAAGAGTTCGATGAGATCGCTAACGGCAAGATGGAACGCAACAAGATGCTAGAAGACTTTTATAAGCCGTTTCACAAGCTTATCGAGGAATCAGGCGGCATCGACCGTTCTACCGTAGCCCAAGCCCGTGAAATAGGCATTGACCCTAAATCCGGCAAGCCGATCTTGGCGCGTTTTGGCCGTTTTGGCCCCATGCTTCAGCTCGGCAACCCAGACAGGGATGACAAAGAGAACAAGCCGCAGTTCGCACCAATGCCACAAGGCGCCCGCGTCGAAACAGTCACACTGGAACAAGCCCTCCAAGCCTTCCAATTGCCACGCGAAGTAGGGAAGACCCCCGAAGGGGAAGTGATCAAGGCGAACATCGGCCGTTTTGGCCCCTACATACAAGTAGGTAAGACATTCGTCTCTATCAAGCCGCTCGACCCGCACGACATCACCGAAGAAGAGGCCCGTGAGCTGTACGCAGAGAAGCTCAAAAAAGATGCCGAGAAGTTCATACAAGAGTTCCCAGGCGGCATCCAGGTACTCAACGGCCGCTATGGCCCTTATATCACTGACGGTAAAAAAAATGCCAAGATTCCTAAGGATAAAGACCCTAAGACCCTTACTGAAATAGAAGTAAAAGATCTATTGGCTGCCACGCCAAACAAGAAACCTTTCCGCCGCGGCGGACGTGCCAAGAAGTAGCACTGATAACGGACCCAATTAGGCCGATACCGGCTGTGGAAAAATCAAGAAATTAGTATGTGATTAAGATTACATACGCTCTTTGTTTGGTCAGGATTTTGCGGATAATACAACATTCTGAGAAGAGTTATTTAAATTATTTACTTGTATTTTCATAAGCACGTTACATAGCAACAATTCTACAACATAGAGTGGGCACGACCGTCCATTTCGTGCTACAATATATTTGAACCAAAAAGCATTTGACTTACAAATACTTAGGTGTTATAGTTAACTTAAAGTTAATTCATTAACAGATAGGAAACACCGGCGATGGCACAGTCCACCACAGCCTCACTAAATACCGAGGCATACATAAACGACATTTTAGGCACTATTGACCGTGAGCGTGAGCGCGAGATTGTTTCGCGTCGATTCGGACTTTTTGACCGTAAAGAGACTCTTGAGCAGATCGGTGAACTGCTCGGTATTACACGTGAGCGCGTGCGTCAGCTTGAGAAGTCAGTCGTCAATCGGTTGAAGACTGCAGCAGAGCAGGGTGAAGTACCCGGTATTCCTGAAATCGAAGCAACTCTCGTTGCCGAATTAGAAAAAGTTGGCAGTGTCGCTCGTGTCAGCAAACTGACTGAGCGCGTTAGCACCGAATCTACTAAGCTCGAACAGGCTAGAATCGCTTTTCTGGCTAGCCTTTGCCCGAAGCTCGTTGTCGTCAACGAAGATGACCACTACTACTACGCTGTTGGTATCAAGGACAACCGCGAAGAAAAAGCTATTAAAGAAGCTGTCGCAAAGATCATCGATACTATCAAGAAAGCAGGGGAGCCTCTCACCGTCGAAGACATGGCACGTACTGCTGGCGTCGGCGACGAAATAGAGACAGAAGCTCTTGCTTCTATCTCAAAGCACCTCGCTACCCTTAACGGCCGCTGGGGCCTCGTAAAGTGGCCTATGGTCAATCCTAAGAACATCCGTGACAAGATCTACGTTATCCTCAAGGAACACGGCAAGCACATGCACTTCAACGAGATCGCCGAAGCTATCAAAGGCAGCGAATTTAAGCGCAAGGATGTCACTACTCAAGCCATTCACAATGAACTCATCAAAGACAAGCGCTTCGTCCTGATCGGCCGTGGTATCTATGCCCTTAAAGAATGGGGTTATGAAAAGGGAACCGTATCAGACATCATTTCCGAAGTCCTCCGCAATGAAGGCGGCCCCCTCCACCGCGATGAGATCGTTAAGCGCGTACTGAAGAGCCGCTACGTCAAGGAAACTACCATCCTCCTGAACCTCCAGGGCAAACCGCAGTTTAAACGTGTGGCTAAGGCTACCTACGCTTTAGCCGAGTAGTACGTCTCTCGTGCAAAAATTTGATCTTCCCGTTTATAGTCCTGAGACTCCCATACTGTGGACGCATGAAGAAATCGCCGCTATCGGCAACTTAGATGCGCCCACTGCCGTGCGAGCTGCTAAACTTATTTCTCCGCGCGGAGGCTCACTGGAAGCTGCGCTGAACACTGCCGATACAGCCTTCTCGACTATAGCCGCTTATGCTGGAGTATCGGTGGTTAGACACACCTGGGGACTTACCCCTGTAACCGACAGCCATCCTGATAGCATCCAGAACAATTATCGCTCTGCGTTACTTCCGCACGACCATGCTTTAGTAGCAGAAGTTGATGTTATCAGAGATGCCGAGCCGCTAGATGATCAAAGTCGCGCGCGAGTAAATAAGGCAATATACAGATATTTCCAACATACCTTTACAAACTCCTGGACTGACGCTCATGCTTCTTCATTTGTCACCGGATACAGGCCAGGCGAGGACACAAGACAGATATGGCTTGTCGATATTGAGCCAAGGCTCGGACCTCGCAGCTTGTACCGAAACTGATTCTTAGGGAAACTGAACAATATACGAACAGTTAGTATATGACGGTGTATAGTTTTGTTTGCTTGAAAAAAGCTTGCAGATCATAAAAGCTGGGCTGCGACAATTAGAATTAAATAGACATAAGCACGCGGCAGAGAACTATATAAAAATAAATTATATAAACTCAATTTTAATTTGCATTAAGCACGCGGAAGGCAGGAGTGCCAACGTAAAAATAGGGACATTTCTACATAGTGATTGTATGTCGCACAATGTATATTTTACGACTTGAATATAGCATTATAAGAGGATAACTTATACCTCCCCGCAGGGGACTTACCATAAGCAAATTGGAGGAAATTTCACTTTTGTACTACTAACGTTTATTTTTTGTTTAATTACACACTAATCTACATTAGCCCTATAGCCCAACCATAGCCATTCATAGCGCCTCTTAGCCCTTATACCGTGCCAAGCCTACTAGGCGCATTACAACCGTTATAAATCCTCATAAACCTTATAGCGTCCTTATAGTTTTCACGGCGCTACGGACTCGATATTACACCTAAAAGCCGAGTGTGATATTTGACTTATCCACAGTTTTATTTGCTTTTTGTGTGAAAACATTTGCTTTTTATATATTTTCATATTTTTATATGCCTCCCCTACTTCTCTACTCCTTCCCTTTGCTCTTTTTGACATTTGAGTATTTATGTATGTTTGTATAGTTTTTTGATAACCGCACTTAAAAATATGAACAAATTGCGAACTATTAGGGCAGAGCGGTAGGGAGCTCTCCCCTGACAAGCCCCGATGATTCATCTTCCATAGACTCACTACCAACCCTTGTACCTTCAAAAAACAAACTGGTGGTTGCCACCCTAGGATTAGCCCATAATAGGTTTACCCCTGCCCTGACATTAATTTAGAAAATATATAATTCTTTATTTGGTGGAATTTATTTTAACCAAAAAGTTAGCCTAAATTTCCCCGGTAGGGCCAGTGAAGCGATAATAGCCGTGCAATCAGCGAGCATCTATGCCGAGGCCAAGATTACGATTCCCTCATTATTCACCGGTAATAAGCGCGGTCAGCTACCCTTACGTCTACATACTGGCCAGGGGTGATACGATCCTTTTCCAGGCGAAGCTTGGTAGCGATGAGAGTACCCGCTTGCAGGCGGGCATCGCCCTGGAGATTAAACTTTACTAGGTAGGGTTTATCCTTGATGGCAACATCTAATTCGCTAGTGCCAGCAGGTAGGCTAAGCACACCATATTCCACCCCTGAAGCTTTAAGTATAGCGAGCACTTCCTGTATGAAACGGATCGTACCGCCTGAAAGTACCTGCGCGCCAAGCTTTACCTGCAAATCGGTCTTATCTTGCAATGTCGGCACTGACAGCTCGCCACTTTGAGCAATCTGGCTGGTGGATATGAGCGCCCGGCCATTTTCATCGAGCAAAAATGCCGCGCTACTAGTGGTAGTGAGAATAAATGATGGCCTGTACGGCTCAATAGTCACCACAGGCTTCTGCCCAAATAGAGGGGCTGTTACCGTAGCTTTGGCAACTTCTGGGTAATTCTTCTTAATATCCTGTTCGACCTTCGCGGTATCGACGGTTATTTTATTGCGGTTAAATAGTGAGCCTGACAAACTATGTGCGGCCGTCTTTTGATAAGCTTCAGCATCCTGTACAAAGTAAGCGCTGTCACTAGTGGTTTTAAGTACTACCTTTGGACTGGGCGTGAGCGTCAGCATATACCCGAGCAGACCAACGATCAGCACGCCGCCACCAAGCATCGACAAACGGTTATTAGTCCATGCGGCCGTTATGGAGCGTTTGGTATCAATATCTGGCTCTACTTGGCCGCGTCCTGTATTTACCGAAGAGCCTGAGCGCTGGGTATGGTATGAAAAAGCCTGCGGGCGAGACGAGTCATTGCTTACTGGCCGCTGACGGCCTGTCTGTACCGGCGGCGTGTCTGCGCGCTTTGACTTACCGAAGAGATTCATGACGTCTCAGAGGCTCCATGCGCATCAGGACGAGCCTTGTCGAGCAGTACAGCGGCTATACGCTTAGCCGCATCCGGTAGAGCGAATGAAGCAAACTGCCGTGACAATTCTTGAACTTTGGCAGGATGTGCCAGGATGTCTATGACCACATGGCCGAGCCGAAGCTCTTGCTCGATCTGGTCTTCGGTAAGCTCAACAATCGCGCCTCGTTTTTTAAGGGCTGCCGTATTCTTCAATTGGTGGCCGCCAGTAAGCAAGGGGTTTGGAACGATAATGCACGGTTTAGCCTGTACTGCCAGCTCCGCCAGGTTCGTCGCGCCGCCACGCGCAACGACAACATCGGCAGCACCGCTGTAACGTGCCATATCAGTCGTAAAACCTTTCACGATCATACGTTTGCGTACATCCTGGCTCTTCAGCACCTCATCATAAGCCGCTTGTACCTCGGCCTCGTTCGCCTTACCGGTTAAGTGGACGATAGCCATACGGGGATACTGCTGCAGCAGAAAAGAAGCGTTCTCAATCACCGCCGTGTTGAGGCGCTGCGCACCTAAGCCACCACCCGTGACAAGCAGGATCTCAGCATAACCTTGCAAGCCCAGTTCTTTCCTATACTGCTTCTTCAATACCCCATCCACAGGCTTGTAGTCGCCGCTAATGGGTACGCCAACGGTCACTGTTTTATCCGCAGGATAAGGGTATAACTCTTTGGGTAGCGCCACGGCATGTACAGACGCCCAGCGGGCGATAATACGGTTCGTAAGGCTTGGTATGGCATCTGAGTCGTGAGTAACATATGGAATGCCCTGCAGGGCCGCAGAAAGGCACACCGGCACACTGACGTAGCTGCCCCGGGTGAAAATAATATTAGGTTGGATTTTGCGGAGCAGTAGATAACTTTGTACGAGACCCGTCAGTATAAATATGGCGTCACGAATATTCAGGTACATCGTCTTCAGGTCTAGCAACTGGCGCCACCCTTCGCCGTGATAACGACGGAATTTACCGGCGCGTACATGATACACCTCATCGATACTTGGATGATCTTCTGGAATATCCTGAAAGGCATCGCCTGTCTGGCTTATGTAGGTGATATGGATGTCAGGGCGAACCCGTTTAAGTTCTTGTGCGACCGCCAGAATAGGGGTGATATGCCCCCCGCTGCCGCCGCCCGTCACGACTATTTTCATTGTTGTTGCCTCTATTATTTTCCGATATGCGCGGGGTGCCGTAGGTAGTGTAATACGAAACCTGGAATGCCAGACCGATCGCTGCTGCCACGAATATAACACTCGTGCCGCCATAACTGATAAGCGGTAATGTAATACCCTTTAGGGGTAACAGACCCAGCATAGCGCCTATGTTTATCATAGCCTGAATGGCCAGCCATGCCAATATACCACTTACCAGGAGCCTACTGAAGTTATCAGGCGCGCGCTCAGCGATGGCCTTTAAGCGGCCAAATAACGCCACTAGCAGGCCGAGCAGCGCTGTCACACCGATAAAGCCGAACTTCTCGGCATAGATAGCGAATATGGAATCATTGGCAGGTTCCGGCAAGTACCCATACGCCTGCACACTCCGGCCCAGTCCAAGGCCGACCATGCCTCCGGAGCCGACAGCTATCAGCGCCTGGCAAGCCTGATAACCGGCTGCCTGGCAATCCCGCTCGGGATGCAGGTAGGTCGCCAACCGCTCGCGGCGGTACGGCGTGCTCGATATCGCCAGCAAGCCGATGATGGCAATAACACCGCCGATCATAAACAACCGTTTCAAGGGCATACCCGCTATAAACGCCATAGCACCCATCATGACCACGAGTACCCCCATAGAACCGAGGTCGCTCTGGATGCCTGCTACGACGATCCCAAGAGCAATCACCGCGTAGGCCAAAGGTTTTAAAGTCTGCGTACTATCCGTGATAGTTCCCGTCTGTATACGCTCGCTGAGCATTCCAGCCAACCAAATGAGTATGGCGAATTTCAAAAGTTCTACCGACTGGAATGAAAAGCTACCGAGATGGATCCAGCGATGTGCGGGATAGGCGGGATTGGTCGGCATGATCAAGGTTATAAACGTTACTATACCACCCAGTATCAATAGCGCTTTATAGGCGGACCGCAAACGCGCGAGCGGTACTTTCGCAGTTATAAAAAAAGCTATAACACTCAGGAAGATGGCGATCATCTGTTTGTTGACATAGTGTGTGCTACTCACCCCCTCTGCCTTACTAAGCGCCGGGCTGATGGAATATACAACTATAAGCCCGATAGACAGCATGATAAGGCACAAAATCACCAACCAGTAGTCAGGGCGATGCTTTCGCCCCGCTACTGTAGCCTGAGTACCCCCAGAGTATGAACGGCGACCGCGATCAATCCCTCGCGGAGGCATAGCCTACCCGAACCTTCCAATGAAGAAGACGATCAGGCCGAGAACACCCGCGACTTGTCCGAGAATCCAAAACCGCATCGTCACTTTTGTTTCCGGCCAACCGAGTGCTTCGAAATGGTGATGCAGCGGCGAAGACAGGAATACCTTTTTGCCGTTACGGAATTTCTTTGATAAGCGGTTGATGATCACCGAACCGGTTTCTATCACATACACCGCGCCGATGATAGGCAGCACGTAAATCGTGTTCGTCTGCATAGCAATGATACCGAGGGCCGTACCAAGAGCGAAGGCACCGACGTCACCCATGAAGAAACGTGCCGGGAAGATGTTGAACCAAGTGTAACTCAGTAGTGCGCCCACGACGGTCAGACAGAATGCAGCTAGTGAATATTTGCCTTCGACCATACAGATTACGGCGTACGAAGCGAAAGAGGTGGTAAGCAGACCGCCGGCCAGGCCATCCAGTCCATCGGTAATATTGACGGAGTTCGCGGTAGCGACCACGACGAGCCAGAACAACGCGATGATCCCGGCGCCAAGATAGACATGCTCAAATCCCGGGATATAAATCGAGGTAACATCGAGCTTATCCCAGAACCACCAGCCGCCAAGTAGCGCGACGACACTGTACAGGCCGAACTTGACGAGTGCCCGCATGCCGGCAATCTTTGCCGTTCCCCGAATATTCATAACGTCATCGATCAGTCCGATTACTCCTGCCCCAAGCATACCGGCAAGAGGCAGCCATGTTTCACCCCTCGTGAGGTTGCCGGTTAATGTCACAATCGATATAGCAATCACAAAAATTAGCCCGGCCATATTTGGGATATTTCGAGTATGCTTAGCGGCGTGCAGTTTGTTATACACAGTTGCCGCCCCTCCCGACCATGAATCGGTCCTGACTTTCTTCCACCACTGGTATTTATACGCTACCGTCGTATACAGTGGCGTAATAAGCATACTAATAGCGAATGCCAGAAAGCCAAACAGCAAGATTTCGATAAGCGTGTGGGTTTGGATAACAAAGGTAAGTGTTTCAGTCATAGTCTTGGTTTTTTATTGTCTAGCTCCATTATAACACTTAATTTTTAGCAGTTACGTACGAGTTATTGATAAGCATATGGGCAGCATCCACGAATACTGGTTGTGCAGCTGCCGTACCGGCATACCCGGCGACTTTCGGCTTGTGCATAAACACTACTACCACGTATTCCGGAGTTTCCCCGCCAACGAATCCTATGTATGTACCATTGAATTCATTCTCATAGTAGCCGCCGCCCGGCTTGGCGATCTGTGCTGTACCGGTCTTACCGCCCACTGTGTAACGGTTCTGGTCAAATGGCGGCACGGGATTATGGGTATCAATAGTACGCTGCATCATAGGTATAAGCTCGCTAGAGGCTTTCGGCGCTATTATGTTTCGGGCGACGACTTCAGGCTTGGCGGCAGCCAGGTTACCATCTTTGTCCAGTGTGCCAGCCACCAGGTGCGGCCGATTATACGTGCCGCCATTCAATACACCCGCCATAGCTCCAGCCATTTGTACGGGCGTTGCTGTCATAGCCTGGCCGAAAGCAGTGTTAGCGTAGGTCAGATTGATACCAGCATCGTTATCTTCAGGCTTAGGTACATAGCCAGACGCCTCATAACCTTGTTCTATCCCAGTAGGAGCACCGAAGCGGAAGCGGTTAGTCATATAGTCGTACCAGGCTGAGCGCGCCTTCATATTTAAACTGCCGCCGCCCATCTGCATCAGTTCCCAGGTAACGCCTGTATTGAGTGACAGGTTCAATATGTCAGTAACACTACGCGTACCTGCCCCGCCATCCTCTTCAATATTAGTAATGTAAAAATCGTCTACCTTCCAACGAGCCGGGTCATGGTAGGTCTGGTTTGCTCGAATGACACCTTTATCTAGTGCAGCCACGGTTGTCAGCGGCTTCATTATGGAACCAACCTCGATAGGATGTGTCACCGCCCCATTACTGAAGAGGGCGGCATCATCGACGTCAAAATATTTCGATGGATCATACGTCGGAAAATTAGCCATCGCTTTCACTGCGCCGGTTTTGACATCCATAATAAGCGCGCTGCCAGCCTCAGCCTTGGACTTCTTTACCCCATTCTCCAAGATTGTTTCGAGCTGCTTTTGCATGGCGATATCAAGTGTCAGCACTATATTTTGGCCGGCTACAGCAGGTTTCTGCAAATTGCTACCACTCGCGGCTAACGGTACGCCGCGCACAT
>JAQGGU010000075.1 GCA_028289265.1 Candidatus Saccharimonadota bacterium
GGTCGAATATGCGGGCCTCGGCTAACGCGTCTATGGCACTGGTCGGTTCGTCCAGAATGATGACTGGTGAATTGCGGTAGAAGTTGCGCGCCACTGCCAATCGCTGCCATTGGCCACCAGACAAATTTGTGCCCTTATTACCTTCGTCGTCCTCCATCCATTTGTTGGGATAGGTATGCTCTTTTTTCGCTAGTTTACTTATAAATTCCTGCGCTTCAGCGTCCTTAAGAGAGGAGGAGATCAGTGTGTCGTCTAGCGGCTTGCTGACGTCCCCGAAGTAGACATTGTCTTTTATGTCTGCGAAATTGTAATGCTGGAAATCCTGCTGCAAAACAGAAAGCTGTTTGTGCCACGACGCGCGGTCAATATCTGTAAGCGGCGTGCCGTCTATAGTTATACAGCCCTTAGTCGGCGCATACAGGCCGGTGAGCACTTTGATAAGCGACGTCTTGCCTGCGCCGTTCTCGCCGACGATTGCTATGTGTTGCCCGGCTTCGACACGGAAGCTTATACCCTTCAAGACATCGTGGTCAGTCAGCGGATACCGCAGTGATACGTCTTCAAATTCTATGACTTTGGGTGGTTTTGTCTGTGCAATTCCTGTACTGGTGTTCGTGGGTAATTTCATGAACGCCTGATAGTCGAATAGGTTTGCCAAGTCTTCGTCGATGGTGCTCAACTGACTGATAAAGCCGTTGGCGCCGCCAAGTGCGCGCTGGACCAGCTGCTGGACATAGACGAACTGGCCGATCGGCTGCTCGCGCGCGATGATCTCGAGGACGATCCATATTAGTGCGCTGACCTGGGTGACGGCCTGCAGTATATCAGACAGCAGATTCTTGCCGATATATCGGCGCTCGAACTCGAGGCGGCCGTGCTGGTCTTTGTCGCGAAGCTTCTGGCGAAAGTTCATCAGAAAACGCGTTAATCCATTCATGCGAAGTTCGGCAATGCCTTCCGGTTGCAGCATATTCCACTCTATAAGGCTTTGGGCGCGCCGGGTCTCTACATTTTTATTCCAGTGGGCTATTTGGGCGCGTGATACTTTGAACTGGATATAGACACCAGGTAGTACCGCGAGCAGTATGGCCGCGGCCATAAACGGCAAGAATATAAATATGGCTGCCAAAGATAATACCAGAGTGACGAGCTGTGAAACAATATTTGAAAGGCGGTCGAATACGTACGCGTAAAACTGGCTGAACCGCTGCGCCTTGTCGTACAAATCGATGGTATTTTTGTCGTCATACTGCCAGAAATCAAGCGACAGGAACTGCTCATACATCATGTCGCTCACCCGTGACTCCACGCGGTAACGCATAATCTGCTGGATGTAATTGTCGATACTGCTCCATATGGTCGTAATCAGCCCCAGCGCTGCGGTGATGATAACGTATGTAAGCGCTTGCCGGCCTGCACCCGGCGTGCCCGCGTATGCGGCTGTCAGCTGGTTAATGGTCTGCGCAGCAAAGTAGGTGATGGCGATCGGCAGTAATGAGTTGATGATGATACCGCCCAGCTTGAACATAACGGCCCCAGGTGCCGTTTTAAAACTGAAGCGCGCCACACCGGCGAGCCCCCGAATATACTGGGAGGTGGAAAGTTTCTTTTCCTTTGCCATACTTACTTAGGAGTATATACCTTAAATGAGAATCTAGTAGCCCGTGAAATAGTCGGTCTTAATTTTTTTAGCACTCATGCCGCGTAGGATGCTCTCGGTGTTCTGTACCATGGCGTTCGGTCCGGAGATGTAAATAGTACGGTTTTTATAATCAGGGATTTTTTCTGATATGAAGGCTGCGTCGAGCGTGCCGGTGCTACCCTGCCAGTCTTGTGCCGACACGCCACTCGTAAGTAACCCGATGACCTTAATGCCGTTACGTTCTGCTGCGGCAAGAATATCTGCGTAGGCAACTTCTGAAGGGTCACTGACCGCATATATCATGATGATGTCACGTGTTTCACCGCTGTCGAGTAAATACTTGAGCATGCTGCGGAACGGAGTGATGCCGATACCGCCGGCTATGAAAACCAGCTTTTCGGACTTGTTGGCTGGCATAGTGAAATCGCCGGCTATTTGCCCGGCGTACATGGTGTCGCCTGGCTTCATAACTCGTAAGGCCTGCTTGAAACGGCTGGAGGGCTCGTAGAACTTTACTCCCATCTGGATGGTGTTCTCGGTCGGCGACGAAGCGATACTGAAGGTCCGGCGGTTGCCTCTACTATCCTGTTTTTCATGGTCGAGCGTGTATTCCATGTATTGCCCTGGTTGGAATGCCGGTATACGGTCGGGTGTGAATACATAATTTGCGACGCGGTCGGAAACATGTTGGATTTCTTTGAGTTTCAGGCGTAGACGATAGCGCGGATTTACCGCGAAGGCGTAGAGGTTGCCGATGATGAGCGCCGTCTCGGGGTATATATGCAGCGGCCCAATATCAAGAGATGAGGCATAGAGTAAACCGACAAGCGCACCGAAAATAATCTGTTGCTGCCTGCGTGCCGGCATGGTGGCCGGCTCGGTCAGCATGATGGTACCGAGGAAGATAAGCGGCGAAGATATAACCGCCAGTTGTAGTGCCTCGAGTACATTCGTGCCCTGCTGTAGCGCAGTAATGGCAAAGACAATGTGACTGACAGCCGCGAAAGTAAGAACTAGTGAAAAACGGCGAATCTTACGAACCACCAGCAGCCCCATGATGAGCGTCAGCGGCCACAATACGCTGCTACCTACCCACCAGTTGGCGTGCATGAGTCCGAGCATACCGAGTACGACAGGCGCGATGGCCGCCGGGTTGAATATATGCTTGCCATTTGTGGCGAACATAAACTTTGAGGCCATGGCGATGATGCCAGCCAGCACCACACCTATCGCACGTATCTCAGTGGTGACGGGCGGTAAGATAAAGAAAAGAATCAGTAGTGTAATGGCGTACGACTCAGTATTTGTCGGTACACGCCAAATGCGTGAAAAAATGAGGTTTGCAAGGTAGCAAGTGACCGAGAGTAACCCCAGCGAAATAAACAATCCCTTGGCGGATACGCCAATGACGCCAAAGACAGCAAGCGCTATACTGATACCCGCGAGTATCCTGAGCAGCCACAGCACCAGTTGGTACATGGTAATTTTATTGAGTAGGTTGTCGAGTGCGCGTAGCATAAGCTAGCTTTATAGTACTGTACTGCTATTGCTTTTGGTAAAAAAGTCGGCTGGAAAGTTGGCTGAATGCTCTAGCGAATTGTCGGCATGAACAATGGCGTATTCAAAGTCAAAGTGTTTGGCTAGCTCATCGGCATCCGTGAAGAATAGAGCCGTAGTGAGGCCGTCAGCCAGGAGCCCATTGTCGGCTGTAACCCAAAGCGCTTGAATATGTTTCGGTGAAGCTAAGGAGTGAGGATTCAGGATGTGGTGGTACTTGCCCCAGGCCCGGCGGTTACCCGCTGAACCACACAAGCTTTGATTGAGGATGCTGGCTATGCCTATTGCCTGAGTCGGGTCTGCTGGATGCTCAAGGGCGACTTCAATTCGTGCATCTGAGACGCTCCGGTACAGTATGTCCCCGCCACCATCTATATAGTAATTTTGCACCCCCTGCTCTGCCAGCAGGTTGCCAATAATGTCGACCAAATAACCTTTGCCGGCAGCACCGAAATCGAGTAGTGCCATTTGCTTTATAGTGAGCCGTGGAAAGTCATACTCCAGTGCTTCTTCCCATGCGGGCGGCGGCGTGGGGGTGCCCTCTTTTAGCGAGTAGGCCGCGTCATAGCCTGCCTGGGCTAGCGTCTGGCCGATAAGCGGCGTGACCGCGCCATTCGTAATTTTGTAGAGATTAGCATACAGGTCGAGGAGTGGCTGAGCATCTCCGGGTAAAGCGTATGTGCCCGCTCTGGCGGCCATTTTCGTAACTAGCGAGTCAGCGCGGAAGCGTGAATAATTCTTGTCAAACACTTCTATGCGCGCCAGGATGTTTGCTTTAGTCTGTGCGGATTGTTCGGTAGATAGATCGTCGAGGATATCTATATTCCACACGGTGCCAATGGCTTCAAATGTGTATTGTGCTGAGGGCATAGGGTTTTCTTTGGCGTGAGTTTTCGCTTATCATTGGTTACTCTGAGGGTGAACGGCACGTCTAAAAGTCATCTTACGAAACGCATAACTTTAGCTGTCGTGGTGATGGGCTTGGGACTTTATGTTTTCGACGGCGTCGTTGAAGCCGCGTGATGTCAGTGATGAGCCGGATACGCGGGATAGGTTGATATCGCTTATCTTCTTGCCTTCAACGAGCGGCTTGTAGTTTTGCTTGAATTCGGCCTGGTACTCGGCTGCTTCACGGTCATTTGGTGTTTGCTGTACGGAGGAGGTGGTGACGACATTGTCCTTGAGTGATATGGTCACCTCTATCGATTCGCTGCCACCCGGAGTGCTGTAGCGGCTAGTTGCTCTATAGGTTCCGTCTGTGTATACCGTGTCAGCGCCGTGGTGATGGGTCGTGGTAGTCGTAGTATGCTCTGCTGTTTCACTGTGGGAATGTGCGGTGTC
This sequence comes from Candidatus Saccharimonadota bacterium, assembly GCA_028289265.1. GTDB lineage: Bacteria > Patescibacteriota > Saccharimonadia > Saccharimonadales > UBA4665 > UBA4665. The sequence continues at coordinate 4,541 of JAQGGU010000075.1, forward strand.
AGTATCGCTGACCGCAGCAGTATTATCATTGGATCTAGCATTGAAAATCACGTAAATGATAGCTACCGCGGTGATGATGACACACCAGGTGATCAGCTTTGCTTTATTCTTCCCCATAGCCATAAGACCTTTCTGATTAGTTACTTATTAGTATACTGAATCAGACTGAGATATCACTTAATCTATGACAGCTATCTAACGGCCACGACTGTGGGAACTTCTTCGATGATGAAGACGCCGGGTCCGCTGGCGGTATTGCTTGGCTGCCCTGCCGAGACCTCGATTTTCTGGCTGGTGCCAGCTGATTGCATATAGTCGGCAAAAACAAACAGATACATAATGGCAAGTAGAAAAGCACAAGCGACATTGACAAGCGTTCTAAAAGAGTGCAAAGCATCCACAAACATAGGAACATTATATTACCACAAATACTGCTTGTAGTCAATGATAGAACTGGTTGGAACCTATGGTGAAGCAGGCGTGGTGCCACCGCTATTCGGAGGCGGCGTAGTTGTCGGCGGCTCTTCGGTTCCTCCTCCGCGACCACCTTGGCCCGTACCTGGGTTAGTCGTCGTCGGAGGTTCGGTGGTGTCCGTGCCGTCATCTCCTGGTTGGTTGTCTGTACCATTATTGCCGTTACCGCCATTGTTCTCAGCCGGTGTTTCTTCCCGCTTTGTAGGGTCTTGCTCTGATGGCTCTTCTTCTTTCTTCTCTTCTACCTTCTCTTCGACAGGACGGGCGGCGTTGCATACACCTGATGGCTCACTGCCGTTAATAAAGTATTCGCTATAGGTATTAGCTCCACTGCTGGCTGCCCGAAGCTCTGTCCCGCGGCAGACATTTACCTGCGTGATGCCCGAGGACGGCATTTCAAAGCGCTCTACGGGCATGTCGCTAACAAAACTGGTCATTGCGTCGCGCCATATCATACCAGCACTGCTTCCTCCTGCCAGGCTGCGCATCGGCTGGTTCTCATTGTTGCCGACCCACACGCCGATAGTCATGCCTGGAGTGTAGCCGATAGTCCAGGCGTCCTTGTTCTCGTCGGTTGTACCGGTCTTGACGGCGACTTGGCGGCCCGAGATGTTCAGGCTGCTACCATACAGCGGCGCGCGAGCGGTGGTATCCGATAGGATGGATGAAATGATAAATGAAGCGCCGCGGCCCATGACGCGCGTGCCGCGCTGTTCATCGTGTTGGAATACGGTGTGGTTGAACTTATCACTAATGTTGGTCACCATGACGGGTTCAAACTGTTCGCCGTTGTTGGCAAAAGCAGCATAGGCATTGGTCATTTCGGTCAATTTAGCTTCAGCGGTACCGAGTGCAAGGGTAAGTCCGTATTTTTCAGGTTCATTAACGGTCGTGATACCCATCCGCCCGGCGGCTTGGCTTGCTTTTTCGGGCCCTAATTTTTGCATGACTTCGGCAGCTGGAATGTTCAGCGACTGCGCTAAAGCATTTCGGACTGTAATGTCGCCGCGGAAACGGAAATCGTAATTTTGTGGTTTCCAGGTACCGAAAGTACGTGGTTCATCCTTGAGAACAGTTGCCGCTGTAATGAGTTTTTTATCAATCGCTTCGGTATAATATATCGGCTTAAAACTTGATCCCGGTTGGCGCGGCGTGATTGCCATATTTACTTTGCCGAACGAAGTGTTATTCCAGTCCACACTTCCGACAAGTGCTTCGACGTAGCCGGTCTTCGGGTCAATCGCGACAAGGCTGGCGTTCTTACCGCCCATACTTTCATAGGATGCGATGCGCTTTTTAATAATGGCTTCAGCGTCTTTTTGGCGCGACAGGTCGAGCGCTGTGGTTACTTCAAACCCTGAGCGTGTTACCCGCTCTTCGCCGTATTCGTTGTAAAGCTCATCGAGTACCATGAGGGCGTAGTGCTGGGCATGCTCAAAGGTCGATGCGGTGGTACCGTCGCTGTAGGTAAGGTTTTGGCTCTTAGCTGCCTTTTTATCATCGGACTTGATGTAGCCGCGTTCAACCATCCTAGTGAGGACCCTGTCCTGTTGCCTGGCTGCCAGTTCTTTATCACCGGAAACTGGTGAGTAGGCGTTTGGTGCCGGCAGTCGTCCGACAAGCATGGCGCTTTCGGCGACACTAAGGTCCGCGGGGCTTTTGTTGAAGTAGGCTTTGGCAGCATCACCGATACCGAAGGCGCCTTCCCCGAAATAGACCGAATTGAGATACATATCAAGGATCTCATCCTTGGTATAGTGGCGTTCCACGGCTACGGCCATCGATATTTCCTGGTATTTGCGTAAATAATTCTTGTCTGATGACAACAGGTTATTCTTCACGAGCTGCTGGGTGATGGTTGATCCGCCATATTTAGTGGCGTCTTTGTTGAGTACGTTGCCGTAGAGTGCGCGGGCGATGCCGTGCACCGAGTAGCCTTCGTGTTTGTAAAAGTCTTTATCTTCGCTGGCTACCAAAGCTTTTTCTACATGGTCTGAGATCTGCGATAGCGGTACGTTATTATTGCTATTGACGCGGCCGTATTCATAAAACACTTCCCCGTTCTTGTCTTTAAGGACGATTCCGGTGTTGTTGTGGTTCATCAGCCGTTCGCGGTCACTGATGTCCCTGGCGTAGTAAGCGTAGGTAATGAGCGGCGTAAATAACAAAAATGCTATCAGGACACTGCCCGCGATAAGGACTCTTTTACGGGTAAATAAGCTCTTGATGCTTGCTTTTGATGGTAGTTTCAACCTGGTAGGAATTTTGGGCATGGATATATTAAGCAATAAAAGTCTGAGAATATATATAAGAATTTTAACGATTGTATAAATAAATGTGTGCTGTTCTCCATTGCGCCCGGCGGCACGGGTTGCCAGATAGGTACTAATTTGAAAAGATAGATAGAGATAACATACGGGAAAGGTGAGCAAAACATGGCACCGGTGAAGGAGTGATAATGCCTCCTTCCACTACATAGGCCACGCTACAATAATGAACACGAAAAATATCGCCATTGTCGGTAGTCAAGAGATGAGTAAGCTCATACGCGCTTTTGATTGGAAGAATACTAGCCTGGGTCCTATCGAAGTGTGGCCGCAGAGCTTGATTACTAGTGTGAACCTATTGTTGCAGTCCCCTATTCCTATGGTAATGCTGTGGGGCAAAGATGGCATTATGATTTATAACGATGCTTACTCGGAATTCGCCGCTGCCCGGCACCCCCAGTTGCTCGGATCTAAGGTAGTGGAAGGCTGGCCGGAAGTTGCCGACTTCAACCGAAACGTCATGGATAAGGGGCTGAAGGGCAAAACGCTGACATACAAGGACCAGCAGTTGACGCTGTACCGCAATAACGTCGCCGAAGAGGTTTGGATGGACCTCACGTATAGCCCGATCATTGATGAATCCGGCAAGCCAGGAGGCGTATTGGCGATCGTTATCGAAAACACAAAGCGGGTTCAGGCCGAAAAAAAGCAACAGGAGGCCGAAGCTTCGCTCCGTGCCGAACAGGAGCGGCTGCAATCGATGTTTATGCAGGCTCCAGCCATGATAGCCGTATTACATGGCCCAGAGCATGTTTTTGTGCTCGCCAACCCTTTTTATATGCAGCTAGTTGGGCACCGCCCTATCCACGGAAAACCGGTTCGCGAGGCGCTGCCCGAGGTCGTAGGACAAGGTTTTATTAAGATTCTGGATAAGGTCTATACGACCGCCAAACCTTTTTACGGCAATGAGTTGGCTGTCGATCTGGACGATGGCAAGGGAGGGATACGTAAGTCGTATCTTAATTTTGTCTATCAGCCTTCTTACGATGAGCACCATAAAGTGGAAGGAATATTAGTGCATGCCGTGGACGTTACCGAACAAGTAAAATCGCGGCAGCAAGTAGAAGAAATCGCCAGCCTTAACAAAAGCATTACCGACAATGCTACAACTGGCATGCTGATTATGGATAATGACCAGCTCTGTACGTTTATGAATCCGGCTGCGGAGAAGATAATGGGCATGACTTTCGCTGAAGTGAAGAAGTCGGGTAAGCCCTTACACGACCTGGCCCACTATAAAAAACCCGACGGCAGCCCCTATCCGATTGAAGAATGCCCTACCACCCAGAACATACCACGGAAAGGCGGTGCGCCTTCTGAAGATATATTCGTCCGGCCTGATGGATCGATGTACCCAGTCTCCGTCATGTCGAGCCCTATAGTGCAGAATGGCGCTACGGTAGGTACGGTCATAGAATTTCGTGATATAACCAAAGAAAAAGCAGCTGAAAATGAAATTCGCGAACTCAATAAGGAGCTCGAAGCACGGGTTCAGAAACGCACCGAGCAACTGACTATCGCAAATAAGGAGCTCGAGCGAAGCAATGAAGAACTCGAGGATTTTGCCTATGTTGCTTCGCACGACCTGCAAGAACCACTGCGTAAGATAGCTGCGTTTTCGAATTTGCTGGAAGAAGATTTTAAAGACGACCTTCCCGCGGAGGCCCAAGCCTACCTGAGTGGCATACATAAGTCGAGTGGACGTATGCGTACTCTTATCAGTGATTTGCTTACCTACTCACGCGTAACCACACAAGCCCGGCCCTTTGAGACTATAGACCTGTCCCAGCTTGCGCACGAGGCTCTTGAGGATCTGCAGGCCCGCGTTGATGAGACCGGCGCCAAGGTGGTTATTGACGCACTAGGTAGTATCGAAGGCGATCCCCTGCAACTTCGTTTGCTGCTTCAAAATCTCGTTTCAAACGCGTTGAAATACACACGCCCTGGCGTAAAGCCGGTGATACATGTGAGCAGTTCCGTTAAGGACGAGCGGCTTACGCTTAAAGTCAAAGACAACGGTATTGGCTTTGATGTGCAGTACCTTGACCGCATATTTACTATTTTCCAGCGTTTGCATGGCAAGAATGAATACGAAGGCACGGGAGTGGGCCTGGCCATTTCAAAGAAGATTATCGACCGGCATAAGGGTACTATTACTGCCAAGAGCAAACAGGGCTCCGGTTCGACGTTTATCACAACTTTACCCATACATCAGGAGGCGGCATCATGGAACAAGTAGCTCCCATCACTATCCTACTCGTAGACGATGA
>JAQGGU010000104.1 GCA_028289265.1 Candidatus Saccharimonadota bacterium
GAACTCTGCATGGCTGCCCTTGAAACCGCCCATGGCATGAGAATAACCGAAAATGCCACCGGTGTGGTACCCCCACATAGTTTCAGTAATCGCAGGGTTGGTATTGGTATTTTCGCATAATGAATACAACTCTCTCTGACAGTAGTTGCATTTGCCACAGGCAATAAAGGAGCAGACGACTACCCTGTCGCCCGGAGTATGCTTTGTGACATTCGGCCCTACTTCTACTACTTCGCCCATAAACTCGTGGCCGATTACGTCACCCTTTTGCATAGTAGGGATATAGCCGCTCAATTGGTGCAGGTCAGACCCACATACCGAACTATAGCGGACGCGAATGATCATATCTTGACTGTTTTGTATGACAGGATCGGGCACCTCCCGGGTGTTAAGTTGGTTTACGCCTGTCCAGCATATGGCTTTCATAAGCGGCCCTCCCCGAAACGGTTATTAGTAAAATAGCGGATTGGTGCGTTCAATAAAGTCGGCTCTGTCGTTTTGCCGCGGTCAGGCATCAGTATCTCTCCTGTCTCAATAATCATCTGTGATTCTCGCAGTGCTTTACGTACTTTGCGGACCGCCTTTTGCCTATCAATGCCATCTTCGGTAGCATTGAGGCGGGCGGCTATCTCCGTGCCGGTCGCGTCGGGAGTGGGGCGTATGTCAATTTCGATCATATCACTTATTCGGTTGAGCGGTTCAGGTAGCGTTCCATTAGGTATGGCTTCGGCAACTGGCACGTTTACGGTGATAGTATGCCATCTGCCGACCGCGTCATTCAGGGCGGCTTTTTTCTGTTTAACAGTATTAGTGATAAGGTACCCAGCTCCAGCCGCTACCAATACCCCGACCAATCCAGCCGTCTGCTTTTTTGCCATAGACACCTCCTCCAGCTTGCGCCAGTAGCTAAACTTTTACTTACAGATTCACATGTGAACGTATGCTATAAGCCTAATCTGCTGGTAGGTAGCGTGCAGTAAAATATGGTACAGGAAGTCTTCTTCCCGGAAGGCATACTTCTTAGTATGGAGAGAACATGGTATTCCCCAATGCTGCTGACACCTGCTAAAGAATTGCCGGTCGGGCCGGAATGGGGATATGAAGTAAAGCTTGATGGATATAGGGCTATTGCATTCGCGGGCCTTGAGCGGCAAATACTGCGGAGTCGTAACGGAAATAATTTCACTAATCGTTTTATTCCAGTGGCTCGTGACCTAATAGCGGCTATGAATGGACATAATGCCGTGCTGGATGGTGAAATGGTTGGCCATAACAGAAAAGGCCAGCCGGATTTTACGGTACTCCAGACCAAAAATCCGCGGCCTGTTCTATATATTTTCGATCTGCTCAGCTTAGATGAGGAGCCTCTGCTTGACCAGCCATTGAGTCAGAGACGTGATCGCCTGCGTGAGGTATTTGTCGCCCAGGAACATGCGAAATTATTTGATATGTTCACCATAAGGGACCAGACCGTAGACACCGCTCGCGAGCACGGGCAGGAAGGCGTTATAGCAAAAAAACTCTCGTCCCATTATAGGCCGGGAGTGAGGACTCCTAATTGGCGAAAAATGAAATTCAAAGATTATCCTACTGATTTTAGTAGAAGGTAAATTGACTGTTATGGAGTCCCCTCTATATATCGTCGAGGACTTTTGGGAATATTATTTTCCCAAATTTCAAAGTGCAAGTGCGTTCCAGTGGATGCGCCAGTGGAACCCTCGCGGCCAATACTATCGCCTGCCCTCACTCGCTGTCCTTCAACCACGTTGCTGCTATACAAATGGCCATATACTGAAGTAATACCATTTCCGTGGTCTACGACGACGTGATTACCCAGTCCACTACTAGACCTAACTACTTGCGCTACGGTCCCATCCCGGAAGGCGACAATAGCAGCGCTACCGGAGCGCTGGGCACTCGAAATATCTATCCCGGTGTGCGTAGGTTGCCATGGACGGTGCGGGGTGCCAAACTCAGTCGTCACCTTGCCATGCAATGGCCATATGGATTGGCCCGTCGCAGCTGCCGCTGCCAGTTTGGCTGGATCAAGGTTGACCACAGTATGAGACAGTACGACGCCAGGAGGAGAGGCTGCGGCGCTGACTGTGCTGGATGTACTGATGTGATGCACAAAAATTGAGACAGGAAGCATTACTGCAATCACTGCCATATAAAAAATAAGAATAGCCTCGACCTTATGTTGCTCAATGGTATAGACCATTTTGTGCTGTAGCATAAGCACCTTTCCAAATATCAGTTATATTGTGTCATATAATTATGGAAATAAGGTAAAGATTTTAACTAATCCGTACTGCTACCGCATTAATACCTATATAATTTGGTTCTAAATCTAAACCAGAGCAAGTAATTTTCCTTGTAGCTCAAGTACGGTGCGGCGCTTTCGGTCGAACATAAAGAATACTTGCCGTCCATCTGCAAGGTAGATTTCCCCTTCGAGACCTGCTATATCCTCAGGCTTCCAATCCTGTTGGCGAACGAAGGGCTGATGGTTGGAGTAGGTTACCTCGATGAGACTATTCTCTCCTATCTGTATCATGGAAGGCGCGTGCTCAATGATGTAGTCTCGCTGGTCCTCGGGCACGAAGTAGCCCAGGTTGATTCCTTGCGTATCGATTAGTATCTGCAGGTTGCGCTCAAGATCTGCCGAACTGGTAATATCGGGTTTAGCGGCTTCGTGTATCAATTCCAACAAACGATCCTGTGTCAG
>JAQGGU010000018.1 GCA_028289265.1 Candidatus Saccharimonadota bacterium
CTAGTAGGCGTTATCGAGACTGACGCGGTCATACGTGCCGGGGGGACACACTTGGATGTCACGCCGCAGCACCAACCGACCGTAGCACTTAAGCAAAGCCAGGAGCGCCTTGATCTCGCGCAAAGAGTATCGCACTTGGGCATGTGGGAATGGGACATAGCAACACATACACTGACTTGGTCCGATGAACTCCGCAGAATATACCAAGTACCGACCCGGGGCCGCATAACATACGAACTCTATATGTCCCGTGTCTACCCCGCAGACCGTAAAAAACTACAGGAAACAATTCAGTCAGCCATGCAGAGCGGCAGGTCTTATGAAATCGAGCATCGCATTATTTGGCCTAATGGCGAAGTGCACTGGGTACTTAGCCGAGGGAAAGCATTCTTAGAAAATGGCCAGCCAGCGCGCATGGCCGGAACCTGCATGAACATCGACATTCGCAAGTCCGCCGAAGAACTTAAGGTACGAAACGCAATGCTAAGCGCCGAGGCAAAAGAGCTCATGCGACTGAATAAAAGCAAAGATGAATTCATCGCCCTTGCCTCGCACCAACTACGCACACCAGCCAGCGGCGTCAAGCAATTTCTGGGCATGTTACTTGAAGGATATGCAGGAGATCTACGCCTCACATCCGAACAACAGCATATGCTGCAAATGGCCTATGAAAGCAACGAGCGGCAGATTGCAATCGTCAACGACCTGCTGATGGTTGCGACTATAGACGCCGGCAAGATAACTTTAGACCAGCATGCGACCGACATCGTCGAGTATATGAGAGAAATACTCGAAGACTACAAACTAAAAAGCGCGGACAAAAAGCAACGGGTAGAGTTCAAATCCGAGCTAGATTCTATTCAGGCAAATATAGATAAGGTTAGACTTCGCATGGCAATAGAAAACCTGCTTGATAACGCATGTAAGTATTCTCCGGAAGGCACAACGACAACAGTGTCGGTGAAGAGAGCACAGGATACAGTAGCCATTGCCATCACCGACCAAGGCGTTGGCATAGACGAAAAAGATTTCACTAAACTATTCCAAAAATTTTCACGCATTCCCAACTCATTATCAGTCTCATCCGGTGGCTCAGGCCTTGGGCTATACTGGGCGCAACGTGTAGTAGGCTTGCACGGCGGCAAGCTTGAAGTCTCCTCTCAGCAGGGTAAAGGCTCTACCTTTACAATTATCATTCCATTCCAGTCTACGAACTAAGACCCAAGAGCTGGCTATATGCTCCATATAAAGGCAGAGATTCTTAAGCGGTGGGTTTTGGCTGCCTCCAGAATTACATCGAAGAACAAAAAACTCGGCGGCTGGCTTAGCCGCGGCGACGACATACCGGATCCGCCAAGCGGCAAATAATTCACTTAATGGGTCCATACCAGAAACGTTATTAACTTATTGGTAAAATACCATGCTTAGATATAATTCTTGCCTGCTTTCCATGTCAAGCAGTGGTCGTGACAATTGCATTATTTGACAGAGAGTGGTATAATACATTTGGAACGTTGTTCTGAGACCTGTTAGCATCAAGTGACTATTTGTCTCACCGAAACAGCACTGCCCAAGACGAATTGCGTCCTATTCCAGGAAAGCATACTAGAGCTAAGCAGCTGCAGACTAAGGCAATCAATAATTTAATTATTGGCCAGTCTGCAGCTTTTTTAATACCTGCCCGGCCAGAAGGAGATATAAATGTCAGAACAATACACTATGCGACGCAAACTTGCAGCCGCTGGTTTAGTAGTGCTCGGGGGCTTTGGCCTAACCGCCTGCGGGGAAGATGCGCCGCTAGATTATGCGGGAACGGGAAACGAATTCACAATCCAAGGAATCGTGAGCGACTCCGAAGATGACGGGCTCGTACAAATCAAAGAAAATGAAATAGAAGTCATCGAGGCCTCCGGCAAGGCCGAGGACTGGTTTAACAAAAAAGAGGGGCTTGCATTTTTGCATGATGAATTTGATTTCCTGCAAAAGTATAGTGAAGAGCCAGGCGGCTGGTTTGACTGCGGTGAGGACGTATACGTCGGAGAAGTATACGACAAGACTGGCACAGAGATTGAACCAGAACAGTTGAAACCCGGGGATGTAATTGAAATACAAGGCCGAATCCGCCAATCAATTTACTATCAGTCCACCGGTAAGTCGGGCTATTGCAATGACCAAGACCTTGCGGTCTACGATGCAATAACTACTATAGGCGGGCCACTCCGCCGCTAAGGATGCAGCACAATTTTGATAGCGCCGTCGGCTTTCTTTTGGAACATGTCGTAAGCCCCGGGCGCTTCATCCAATGAGAGATGATGCGTCGCAAAGCTATCCACGCCTAACGGATCCTTGTCTGTAAGCAGCGGCATGATGTCATCAATCCACCGCTTTACATTCGCCTGCCCCATCCGCATGGTAATTTGTTTATCGAAAAGTGTGTCCATGGGCATGGGGTCGACCATACCAGAGTAAACACCAACGATAGATATCGTACCGCCACGTCGTACGACATCGATGGCGTGGTATAGAGCGTTGAGCCGGTCGAGGCCGGCTTTTTCAAACATCTTCGCCGCAACGGTGTCTGGCATGAAGTTCGCCAGAGTCTGCACCATCTTAGCGGACGGTGAACCATGCGCCTCTAGTCCTACGGCGTCGATAGCCGCGTCGACACCCCGGCCATTCGTCAGGCCCTTGACCATATCTGCGATGTCTTTTTCATCAATAGCACTAAGGTCTATGACATGGAAGCCATTTTTCCGGGCGCGCTCCAATCGCTCCGGAACGAGGTCGATACCAATAACCGTCTTGGCTCCGCGGTGCTTAGCAATGCGGGCAGCCATATCACCGATAGGTCCCAGGCCGAAAACCGCCACGCTGCCGCCTTCCGGGATAGCCGCATACTCCACAGCCTGCCAAGCCGTCGGTAATACGTCAGACAGGTACACAAAGCGATCGTCTGCTGGGCCTTCAGGTACTTTTATCGGCCCATACGTCGCGTACGGTACTCGCAGGAATTCTGCCTGGCCACCGGGAACCTGGCCGTACAACTTGCTAAACCCAAGCAATGCGGCACCTTTTCCTTGGTCGCGTACCTGCGTCGTTTCACACTGCGACTGAAAACCATTCTTACACATAAAGCAGAAACCACACGAAATATTGAACGGTATAACTACGCGGTCACCCGGCTTAATGTTCGTTACCTTACTGCCCACTTCCTGCACGATGCCCATAGGTTCGTGGCCCAAGATGTCACCCTTGCCCATAAAAGGACCAAAGACTTCATACAAGTGCAGGTCAGAGCCGCAAATATTCGTAGAAGTTATCTTAATAATCGCATCAGTGGGTTCTTGGATGACCGGATCGGGGACTTCTTCTACCGTAACGTTTCGTTTGCCTTGCCAGGTAACTGCTTTCATAGGACCACCTTTCGAGAATATAGGTTTTAGGTTTACCTAGATACCCTATCTTTTGGCGCTATTGTCGGCTGTCAAAAAATGCACAATGACGAATATGTCATGTATGATGTTAGCAACTTTTGATGTAAGAAATACGCGCGTGGATAACTACGTGTATAAGTAAATAACAGATGGAGTAGGTTGTTGTAATTTGCTTTTACAACAAACTATTTACAACATTGTCATCACACTCCTCAAGCCGAGAAGGAGGAATTGCACTGTTCTTACCAAGAAAAAAGCCCCGGCTTTCACCGAGGCTTATGAATGAGATGAGCGCAACCGTAGAATCAATATTTAACTACTTCTGGCGGCGTATTAATAACTTTGTGTTGCCCTTCCAAAATTCCAGAGCGTCCAATCATCTCGGCAGCAGAAGCTTGACCATTGGGAGAGGTTACTTGAAGACGTACTATCACCTGTTCGTCACCGCCCATACAAATCCGTCCATATAATGCGTAACTACAATCATCGACACGCGGTCCTTTATCTACGCCACCGGACTTTCCGGTTGCATCGAGAAGTTCCAGTCTTGCAGTACAGTCCTCTTCAGAAAAATATTCACAAGTTTCTCCTAAACAGTCTGCTGGTTTATAAATCGGCACTCGGCTTTTACTCTTTCGTTTAAACATACCTACATTCTTAAACAACCATAGCGAAGACGCAAGCATAAGTAAGCTAAAAGGACTGTCGAAGCGGTTCGAGTAATTTTCTATTTAACACTTAAGTTGGTTACCCTGGTGCAGCGATTTGGAACCTTATTAGCTCAGAATTACTTCGCTGGAATCGACCGATGGCAAAAAAATCATACTTCTTGGTCCTGCACTTAAGACTCGAACCCCTTCTTCGACTAAAACTCGTCTATTATAATTATTAGCTTTTAATCTATACTGTTTTCATGTGGTTTATATATGCACTTCTGGGTGCTGTCGGTAAGTCGTACTCTGGATTCTTCCGAAAAAAGATTGCAAAAAGCGTAAGCAGCGCGATGTATATATGGGTTGCCTATTCTCTGATACTCATCGTGTTTACCCCGTTCATGTTTTCTAGGTTTCCGGAGCTAAAGAGAGCAGTCCTTGAGCTTCCCATTATTGTGCTCGGTGTTGTTCTCTCAAATTTATTGGCAACAAAATTAAACATGGAAGCTCTTAAGAGGGAGGAGTTATCGTATACGGCGCCACTTAACGCTATGGTACCCTTGTTTACATTATTAATTGCAGGCGTGTTTTTAAACGAAAGTCCTCCTAGGTTTGGCGTAATTGGAGTGTTGGCCATAGTGGCCGGAGCATATATTGTTAGCATTAAGCCTGGTCGGATACATTGGTACGACCCTATAAAAAGGCTAGCGACCAGCGCTGGAGCGCAGTTAAGCATCGCTGTTACATTATTCTACGCAATCAATACGGTGCTTATAAAAGTTATGACCAACGATGGGTTTGGGTCTTTGACGATTTTCTATCTAACAACCCTTATCGGCTGGCTCTTTTTGATTTATGTGCCAATACTTAAACACAAGGAGCTAAAGGCTATTGAGCGGTCTGACAAACTTGCCATATTGGGCGGAGGAATCTCTTCGTTTGCCAGTGGCTACTTCCACATTCTGGCAACTGCAAGCACCTTTACTAGCTATGCTACTAGTGTTCGCAGGCTCGACGCTCTGATTTCAATATTGCTTGGCTGGCGATATCTTAAAGAAACTAATATCCGAATAAAACTAATAGGCGCCGGGGTTATGACATCTGGCACTATACTCTTGGCAGTATCATAAATAAAAATTCCCTGTAGAAAGAGGTCTAAGTGCTTTTGCAAATTCTATGTAACATAGAAATGGTTGAGCACGTGCATTCGAATTGGAAACTACTTCTCGAAAGAGTTAAGGAGATGGAAGTAGCTTTACAAACTCTATGAGAAGTTCGCTGAGTCGCCAAGAGATGTTGCATTTATATCTGGCAACCAATACTATTACAACAAAGCTTAAGAATAATACATGCAAGAAGATACCACTAATCGGCCTACCGAGCGGCCACAGAATAATACGATCGGGCCTGAACCATACACTGTGTCGCAGACCTCGCAAATTACACAGCCATCGCAGACACCAACATCAGTTGATCGGCAATTCTCAGAGCCCGTAATAATGTCGCCTTTAAATCCCAAAGAAATTACAGCGGACTCACTGACCGGACAATCGATTAAAGACAGTCAGAAAAAGCGTAAAAGAACCGTTCTCATCGTTTCCGCGCTCACCGTCATCTTAATTGCCAGTGTGGCTGGATCCTTACTTTGGAGAAATGAGCCTGCAGCGCCCGCTTCCATCAGTAGGTCAACTCCCGCAAAATCACAACCCGCAAATACGGCCGCAAACCAACAAGCAGCCTCATTCGATACTGCCGGCTGGAAAACCTACGCTGATCCAACCATGAAGCTCAGTCTTAAATATCCAACGAGCATCAGTACAAGTAACAGCCGAGTCAGTCTCAACCCGCCAGAACCACCGGTTAATCCTGAGCTGATTCAGAGTGAGCTTACGGTCTCTGCCGAAATTGTAGCCTGGGACAATCTGTTTAAAATGGACACTGCTGTAGCGAGCGCAATACTGATTGATATTGTTACCTACGCTCCCGGTTCACTGAACGATACTCGAAACAGAACTATCCCCGAGGCTGACGATATCACCGTTACCCGCGATACCAAACCAATGATCATAAGTGGCACAACCGGTAGCTGCAATTACACCACAGTCCAGTTCAACGAACTTGAAGGTACGCCGACGACCAAAAGCTTCAACTGTATTTTCCGGAAAGATAATCTCGTATACGAAATTACCGGCGGTCCTAGTGCATCTCAATCGAAAAAATTTCCTGGTGTCGACCTATGGGCTCTGAGTCAAAACGTATTGGCGAGCATTCAGTTCACTAATTAAGCTCTTACCGCGGCCCTGGAAAGACGCAAGCCCGTGCCGGTGGTTCTTTTACTTTTGTTGCGGGGGGGCGGGACGGCGCACATCTTCACCCGTTCTATAGCTTCACTCCAAGAAAGCTATATTTTTGGCTGGCTTTCTCGGGTTCGGCATATATCCTCGCTAACCGCTCGGCTATCGAAGCAAGCTTCTGCGAGCGGTCTTGATGACCGAACCTGCGACTTTCATATTTGCTTTGCAAATTCTGAGTCGCAGAACCGAGCGCTGGCCCAGACAAAGTAAAAGACCCACGCGCTGGTGGGTCTTTTACTTTGGTTGCGGGGGCAGGACTCGAACCTGCGACCTCGTGGTTATGAGCCACGCGAGCTGCCGCTGCTCCACCCCGCGTCATCTGGTGTAGAACTAACCAATCATACTAAACAGAGGTGGTTTTGTCAATCCATAGTAGGCGTTCGGTGAAAGAAAAAGTCGATCCAAGCTTCGATATTCCGTGCATAGAAAATCTTTTTTGACGCATTGCCCGCCCTTCCCGCGTCTTGCTCTATTACTGCCTGCGCTGGTACATGAGCCAAGGCGACTGCTTTTGGCACCAGCAGCTCCTTTTCCCCGGGTGCTGCCAACCCGAAGTTTTGGCGTGCCGCCAGCTCCAGGTACTGGGGACTGTTATAGTACTCATTCTTCAGCTTCTGATTCTCGTTCTTCAGACGCTGTACTTCGTTTTCCTGCTGCAGCCTCACTATCTGCTGTTGCAGCTGATAATTGGCATGGATAACCTTCACTCCGCTCCAACTAATGAGCAGTACAATGACCACGAAAACAATCTGACCGAGAACCCTTACATCGCTCAGCCGATGGATATATTGCTGGTACTTTTCTGGAAATTGGAACATTCTCTACACAGTATACCGGTTATGCCCTAACCTTATTACCCTAATTGCGAATAATTTGGTATACTTGCCTCTGTTAATCTCTGATTGACTGCACGTAAAACCGCAAGTTGTCACCGGAAAGGGTCAGCCCGACAAAATGTATTTCATTTTGACGGCGCGGTAAGGGAAAACTCTTCAGGGTTTGCCTTTCAATATGGGGGCGTAGCTCAGTGGTTAGAGCAGTCGGCTCATAACCGATTGGTCGCTGGTTCAAGTCCAGCCGCCCCCACCAAGTAAAAAGCCTACCCGTGCGGTGGGCTTTTTACTTGGTCTGTAGTTGGCTTGGCTGGAACCAGCGCCCCTGGATTCGCTTTATAGCGAAGACTTGAGGTCGCTGGGTCGTCGGCAAAAGCTCTCGCAGAAATGTATTTCGATAGCCGAGCGGTTAGCGAGGATATATGCCGAACCCAAGAAAGCCAGCCAAAAATGTAGCTTTCTTGGCGTGAAGCTATAGAAAGCTTGCAGCCGTGCGATGAGTCCAGCCGCCCCCACCATATATAGCCCAGTCCTAAAGATGGGCTGCATTTTAGCAGCCGCCGAGCGCGGCCATCCATGAGAAATTGCAGGATCGTACTGTACTTGGTATAAATAGAGTCACAATGGAGAAATCTACCGAAAACCAGAGTGGACACGGCAAGAGGAAGTTAGCAGTTGAAATTGGTTCAGCTAGTCTAGGTCTGACCATGGCCGGTACAGCAGCGTACTACCTCCGCAAGAAGCGGCTTAGAGACCTGGCGAACCGTGAACCCGATGCACATGGCGGCCTCGCACGTGACAAGGCAGCAATTTTTGATGAACCGCGGTTGTCACTCAAGCAACGCGAACTCATGGCAGCGGCAGCGGTGCGGATTTACCATGCCACACTTGAACCGAATGGTGTGCTTAAGCAGGGCGACCTGATTGCCGCCCTGCCCGATGCGACTGAGCGGCAGATTCAGAAGGCGGTTAGCTATCTGGGTGACAAAGGTCTGATCCATCTGAAGCAGCTCGAAGGCGGTCGCGGACAACGCGGTTACGAGGCGACAGATGCGCTAGACTGGGCCATGCAAGAAGGCAATTATCCGCTGCTTGCTGATGCCGAAGCCGAACTGCTGAACGTCTATGCAGGCGAAGAGCCCGTTCTTTAGCCAAGGGCACTAGGGGGACCCGGACTAAACCGTAAACTGCATCAGCCTAACGACGCTTGCGTATGCAGTACCACACCAGTCCCGGCACTAGCACCCCGATCAGCAGAGGGCCACTCCACACTACAACCGCGTCCATGACCGATTGCAGTTCATCGTAGTTACTGTCAGCCGTATAGCCGAGAGGCTAGCGTTATGAGCTGAACTATCTATTACATCAACGCAGTCTCAGTAGGTTCACAGGCTTCTATTACTGCCTCTTACATAGTCAACCTTGTACAATACAATTGACTTTTTATAATTCTTATGTTAATATTATGACTAGTTATCTAAGCACAGCTTACTAAAACAAAAATATAAAAAGAACCCAAACATGCAGATCATAGCCCACCGCGGAGCAAGCGGATATAAACCTGAAAACACCCTGTCCTCATTCCAGGAGGCAATCTCGCTCGGTGTCGATATCATCGAACTTGATGTGTTCGTCATAAAAACCGGTGAGGTGGTCGTTTTTCATGACGAGACCGTCGACCGTACCACTCACAGCACCGGTAAGGTTACCGATTTTAGCCTTGAAGAACTGCGCCAGCTCGATGCTGGTAACGGTGAAAAGATACCGCTCCTCAGTGAAGTACTAGACCTTATTGATAAAAGAATCCCTATAAATATCGAAATGAAAGGCAACGGCATAGCTCGTCCCGTGGCCAACCTGATCCGTGACTACGTCACCAAAAAAGGCTGGAGCGACAGGCATTTTATAGTTTCCTCGTCCAACTACGCAGAACTCAAACTTTTTGCTAGGTTACGGCCATCGGTGCGGGTTGGCACTTTATTCAGAGGCGAACCGCCTTATCGACGAGTCCTGGCAAAAGACGACAATGCTTTTTCCGCCAACCTTGCCGCCGAGTTCGTTACTGACGAGAGTGTCCGCGAAGCCCATAGCCGCGGTCTAAAAGTATACGCCTACACGGTCAATAGCAAGCGCGAAGCTAGACGCTTGAAGTCGCTCAAAGTCGATGGCGTCTTTACTGACTACCCCGACAAAATACTTGCTGAAATCACCTAACGCAGTTGAAGCTATTGGTTATCGGCTGCTTTTGACGTCTAACAGATCGACAACAGCTTCCGCCATTCGCCGGTACAAGGTCACTTTGCCGCCTACGATGCTGATGAAATTGCCGATTCCTTGCTCGGTATGGTCTAGCACCCGGAATGAGCGGCTCATTGACCGGGTATTAGGTGCGTGCCTCTTACCATTTTCTTTGAGCAACGGACGAACCCCGGCATAGGCGAATAAGATTTTCGCGTCACGAAGTGCTGGCACCATTGCGGCACCTTCATGCATCAGAATGTCGATTTCCTCCTGAGTGGGAGAGCAGTCATCAGGGTCAGTTATGATGCGCGATGTCGTACCCATGATGCTCTGGCCGGCATGGGAAGCGAGAAGGTCACCGTCATTTTCCGGACGACAACGGTTGAGGACGGCGCGGTTGTACTGCTGATCAAAAATGAGCATTGCCCCCTTGTCATACACCATGTCCAGCCGAAGGCCAGCCATATCCGCTATCTCGCCCGCCCAAACACCAGAAGCGTTCACTACATAATCGCAGTTGATGTGCTCAACGGTTCCCGTCCTGGTGTCGCGGACTGATACGGAAGAAACCGCATCACCAGTCCTCTCGAGACCAACGACGATATGATCCGTTAGGAAGGTGGCTGGCACTTTCGCTTCTACCGCGGCCAAACGGTTGAGCCGCAGCAGTTCAGCGCCATCGATAAAGCCATCGGGTACGGTGAATGCCATTTTGAGAGACTTCGACAGTCCCGGCTCCACCTGAAAAGCCTGCTCAGCAGTAAGGACTTGGACCGGAATACCGGCATTCGCGCAGGCACTAATAAGGACACGCGAGTGTATGACTTCTTCGTCGGACAAGGCGACGAACAGTCCTCCGGTATCCGTTATGGCGGAAGGCACGATGTGGCGGAGCAGCTGGTTCTCTTGAAAACACTCGGCTGCTACTGCCACGTCATTCACCGCATAGCGCGCCCCGCTGTGCAGTATTCCGTGAAAGTTGCCGCTAGTTCCATTTCCTAACTCCCCGCGGTCGATAAGTACTACATCGTAACCACGCGCCGCGGCATCTCTGGCAATACCAGTCCCCGTAGCACCGCCGCCAATAATCACTACCCTCTTCAATACTTTGGGCGGAGCGACGCCGCTTTTACCTGATGCGTTCATGGTTATTAGTTTACCATTGCCATCCCGCGCAGCAGCGACGATATTACTGAGAGCTCCAAATTCGGTGGTTAAGCAGTCGGCCTCTAACCGATTGGTCGATTGGACGTCGGCAAGCCCGCGCGGACGGGTGCGGACGCCCGGTGAGTCTCGCAGCACCTCCCATATATGATGTACTGTTAGGTTTTTCACATACCGCTTATGCTCGCTGTAATACACTAATTTAGCATTAGTGGTATAATCATTTTATAAACCTAAAAAGAAAAACAATATGCAAAAATCTAAGACTCACGGCATGAAATACGAGCTGGCACCAAAACCAGTCTACAAATCAAAGCCCAAGAAGACTCGGCGCTAAAGCTCGGACTTAGTTGGCATCGCGCTTCTTGAATAGATAGGCTGCAACAGCCCAACCTACTACCAAGTATATTCCTACTACGGTTGCTGCTTTTGCAGGTGTAAATTGGCCGGGGCGCAACACCTCGCCAAGCGCGCTGAACGGCACATATACCGTATTCTCTTTAAGAAGCAGGCTTAGTAATCCCGTGAGTATGTCGGGCAGTACAATGAATGCGATGATAGTACCCACTTGGCTACGTATGATATACGCGAAAAGTAGACCGAACATTGCGAAGCCCCAACTGAAGAATGCAAAACGCCACAGCAAGTCTGCGTAAGGAATGCTCTGCGCCACCACTTCTACTCCCTTTGTCTGTGCACCTGCATAGGTCAGTAATGCCGCAATCGCAGCCAGGGCTAGAGAAGCAATTATAGTAAAGCACGAAACAACAAGCAGCTTTGCCAAGAGTACACGAAGCCTACTGTTTGAAGATGTAAGCGTGTACATGATGGTGTTGTACCGGTACTCATGTGTCACGAGCAGTATTCCGACAAGGCTGACCAGTAACACCAGGTTGGGCAGTAAGGCAGTTATGACGTCCTGTATCATACGCGGGGACGACGCGGGAAGCGCCTGGCGATAACCTATGACATAAAAAGAGATAAAGGCAGTAAGCGCCAGGCAGATGGCCAAAATAACATAGGTCGAACGTATCGTCACCAGCTTCTGGTATTCGGCTTTAACTTGCTGCAGCATTACTTTAATCCTTTTTCTTGAGTTTTGTATTCCTGCGCGTCGGCAGTCAGATCGAGGAACGCTTCTTCTAATGAAACTTCATGCCTGGAAAGCTCAAGGATTGTTACGCCGGCTTCATAGGCTAGCTTGCCGACATCATCGGTCTTTACCCCTTCTACTTTGAGGCCACCATCAACCCTCTGGTAGGCCATGAGCCGTTTATCAAGCGCTTTCTCGAGCACAGGTAAGCTAGTAGCACGTACAAATATACTGGAGTGTCCGTTACCGGCAAGAAGGGATGACACGGAAGTGCTGGCAATCAGTTTTCCCTTGCCGATGACAACAACATTGTCGGCCATATGCGCCATTTCACTGAGTAAATGAGATGATACAAATACGGCATTGCCCTTGTCAGCATAATCTTTGAGGAACTGCCTTAGCCATGCAATACCTTCGGGATCTAGGCCGTTTGCCGGCTCATCGAGAAGCAAATACTTCGGTTCGCCGAGAATAGCCGCTGCTATCCCTAGCCGTTGGGACATTCCGAGCGAGAATTTGCCTGGACCCTTCTTAGCCACATCCCTAAGTCCGACAATGTCGAGAACTTCGTCGACACGAGCATCGCCAATACCGCCCGCAGAGGCCAGGATTTTGAGATGGTTCCGCGCAGAACGTGTCGGGTGGAAAGCTTTTGCTTCAAGCAGGATGCCTACAACTTTTGATGGCTGAGTGTAGGCATGTAGTGGCTTGCCGTCATAGGTCGTACTACCCTTGCCGGTATCCAACCCGAGCATCAGCCGCATGGTTGTTGACTTACCGGCGCCATTTGGCCCTAAAAATCCAGTGACTTTACCTGTTTCTACCTGGAAGGAGATATCTTCAACAGCCGTTTTCTTACGATAGCGTTTGGTTAGCCCTTTAGCTTCAATCATGGGCTTTACTATAGGGGAATACGTTTAAAAATACTAACGGCTTACTAGAGTTGCAAGCCTGTTTTCCAACATCTCTAGCAAAGCCGCGATACTTTCTGCGGCCATGAGGGTCTCGCGGAATTCTTTGGCGCCGTCGAAACCATTGATGTATATTTTGCAGAATTTATTAAGCGTATGGATGGGGCGTTCGCCTTCCTGCCAGGTCGCCTTGAAAAGCTCGACGTGGTGCTTGTACAGCTCGATACGCTGCTCCTCGCTTAATATTTCCCATGGAGACTCCTCCGCAAATGCATACGGGTCGTGGAAGATGCCGCGGCCGATCATAATGCCATCCAGTGCGTATTTTTCGGCGAGTTCAATCCCCTGCTGCCTATTCATAACATCGCCGTTACCGACGATAAGCGTACTCGGCGCCAGTTTATCCCGCAGTTCGCGGATTTCACCAATAAGCTCCCAGTTGGCGGGTACTTTGCTCATTTGGGCACGCGTGCGGCCGTGAATGGTCAGCATATCCAGGTTATGTCCAAGCAAGAACTCATGCCAGGTCAGGTCAACTTCGCCGTAGCCCAGCCGCGTCTTCACGCTGATAGGCAATTTGCCGCCTGAACCGTCCTTCACCGCCTGGATAATGTCATGCGCCAGAGGACGGTCTTTGATAAGTGCACTACAGACACCGTGCCCGACAACCGTCTTAACAGGACAACCCATATTGAGGTCGATACCCACGAAATTGCCAAGCTCTCCACTGGCTATTTGCTGGGCTGTCTTATAAAAGTTTTCTGGGTTTTTACCCCATATGTGCGCCACTAATGGCTGGTCTTTGGTAGTGTGCCTTATCTTCTTCATC
>JAQGGU010000010.1 GCA_028289265.1 Candidatus Saccharimonadota bacterium
CATGGTAGAGGAGGCGTCTAACGGCACGCAGTCATCGCTGTCATCACTAGCAGACGGGCGGACTGATTATGGTTCTGTAATGGCGTCTCAAAGAATCAGGCGCCGTATCATCTGACAACCCCTTTGAGCTGCCGACTATTACATTTTGTGCAGCACGGGTTTATACTAGAGTAAACCATAAATATAATGCTTAAGCGGGTGATACATGAAGTTAACTGAGTCAGTTCCTAATGTTCCTATTAAAGATTTTAAACGCACCAAAATCGTCGCGACAGTAGGTCCTTCGACAGACAGCTATGAAGCGGTGCTTGACCTGATAAAGAATGGGGCTAACGGCCTTCGTCTGAACTTCAGCCATGGCACGCACGCCGAGCACGGCCAGCGCATCAAATGGATTCGCAAAGCTTCCAAAGAGTTCGGCAAACCCGTAGCCATCATCCAGGACCTGCAGGGTCCGAAAGTACGCCTGGGTGATTTTGACGCTATTATCAATGTAAATACCGGCCAATCTTTACAGTTTAAATACAATGGCACATACAAAGAAGGCGGTCCGATCCCAACGCAGTACGACCTCAGCAAAAAGGTCAAACGCGGCGAGCGCCTCTACCTGTATGACGGTAAAGTCCGCACAACGGTCACTAGCGTCAAGGACGGCATAGTCCACGCCCGGGCAGAAAATGACGGTATCCTTCTCAAACGCAAGGGCATGAACCTGCCAGACACCGACTTTGGCGGCGATATCATCACCAAAAAAGACATTGAAGACCTCACCTACGGTTCGACCCAGGACATAGACTATGTTGCCCTAAGCTTTGTGCAGACCGCCAGTGATATCGACGATTTGCGCAAGCGTTTGCGTAACCTCAATAGTACTGCCAAGATTATTGCCAAGATAGAAACGGCTGCCGCCGTTGAAAACCTGGAAGAGATCGTGCAGGCTACCGATGGCCTGATGATCGCCCGCGGCGACCTGGCCGTCGAAACGCCACCTGAGTCCGTGCCGATAGTTCAGCGTAAGATTATTGGCCTGGGTATGCGCTACGGCAAACCAACCATCGTGGCCACGCAGATGCTGGCCAGCATGACTGATATGCCCGAGCCAACGCGTGCTGAGGTATCCGACGTAGCCACCGCTGTACTGCTTGGTGCCGACTGTGTGATGCTCAGCGATGAGACCGCTAGTGGTAAATACCCAATAGAAGCGGTGAAAATAATGAAACGCGTCATCCGCTACACCGAAAATAATACTCCGCTCAAAGTCACGTATCCTGACTACGAAGATCATACCCGCCAAGGGTCTATCTCGCGCGCTATTTTGAGCTTGGCAGACAGTATTCAGGCTAGGGCCATCGTGACCGAGACGCGGTCCGGCGCTACCGCCCAACAGATTGCTACACGCCGTCCACCTATCCCTGTTATAGCGGTCACCAGCGACGTTCGTACTTTGCAGCAACTAGCGGTTATCTACGGAGTTAAGAGCTACGTTCGCCCCGTCGATGCTCATGCCGCCGAAAAGCTCACCGCCTGGCTACAGACCAACAAAGTCCTGCACAAGGGTGATATCGTAGTCACTGTCTCCGGCCAGTATCCTGGCGTGGTAGGTACGACAGACACTATTAAAGTCCGCGTCCTCGAGTAGAGTCTATGAGGGCCTTATTTTCCTTAAGGCTCTCGAAACTGTTTATAAAAGTTGGCTCTCTAATTTTTATATCGATGGCAGCCCTCGCGGTTACAGAAGCTTTCGGCCTGTATGAAGATTGCCCTCGCGCTGATGGAACGCTTTGTTCTGCCGATGATGCGACTGGAGATATCATCATGTACACCAGTAGGTTGGCGGTCGTAGGGTTCCTGGTATTGCTGTCTGGTCTGGTGCTGTATGCGGCCAATAAAGTGGCAAACAGGAAATAATCCTTATGGCTAGCAAGAAAATTTAGTATAATCAAAACATAAACGAATTCCGGGTGGGGAAGAGCTTGTTCACAAAGAAGACAATTCGCGACGTAGAACTTACAGGTAAGACGGTGTTGCTCCGTGCTGATTATAATGTGCCAGTGGCGCAGGGTAAGATCACGGATGATTACCGCATCCAGCAGTCTTTACCGACTATAGAGTATTTGCTCGAGCAAAAGGTCCGTTTGGTCATTTGTTCGCATCTCGGCCGTCCTACGGGGCCCGGTGACGCTGCCGCAAGCCTTAAGCCGGTAGCGCAGCGCTTATCAAGCTTGCTTGGTAAGGAAGTTGTATTTATTCCTGACTGTGTCGGTCCCGTGGCCGAGAACGCTGTCAAAAACCTAAAGCCCGGTCAGATAGCTCTCCTAGAGAATCTGCGTTATCACCCGGAAGAGGAAAAGAACGACGCGGGATTTGCTAAGCAACTGGCATCACATGCCGATATCTTCGTGCAGGATGGTTTTGGCGTCGTACACCGCGCCCATGCTAGTACTGAAGGTGTGACTAAGTACCTGCCAAGTGTTGCCGGGCTGCTGCTCGAAAAAGAGGTCGACACTATTACACGGGTCATGAATAATCCGAAACGGCCGTTGGCGGCTATTATAGGCGGCGCAAAGATAGCAGACAAGATAGATATATTGCACCGCTTTATCGAGATCGCCGATTTCGTTGCCATCGGTGGTGCCATGGCGAATACGTTCCTAAAGGCACAGGGCGTAGATGTGGCAGCCAGCCTGTATGACAAGGATGAGCTCGGTGTCGCTAAGGATATTATCGCCAAGGGCAAACGAGAGGCTGATCGCCGTAAATTTACTTTCTATATCCCGCAGGACGGTGTCGTGGCAAGTAAGATTGACCCGCGTGCCGCTACCCGTATTGTCGATTGGAGCGCCCATGTTATCGCTGATATAGAAAATTATCCCAAGCGTCCACCAGCTGAGGCCAGCCGCATTGGCGACCACGAAATGATCCTTGATATTGGGCCTTTTACTGGTGCCTTTATCGCTGGCGCATTGCAACAGGTCGAGACCGTCGTATGGAATGGTGCAATGGGGGTCACTGAAGTACAGGGTATACAAGGGCCCGTCGGGCCGTTTGCGCATGGCACTGATCTTGTCATGGAGGCTATGCTAGGCCAGTTTGGCGGCGGTAAATACCGGCCATTCAGTGTTGTTGGCGGCGGAGATACTGTTGGCTACATCGAGGGCCGAAAGCTTGTTGGAGCCTTCAACCATGTGTCGACTGGCGGTGGTGCCAGCCTCGAGCTCATGGCAGGCCGCAAACTTCCGGGTGTCGAGGCATTGGTGGATAAAAGTAGATTACCGCAGGAACGCGTAGTACAATACACAGCATAAGCATAATATTATGAAAAAAACTCTGATAGTCGGAAACTGGAAAATGCACCTGAATACTCATCAGGCTAGTACGCTGGTACACCGACTCAATGAGCATATTGATGCCCACCGCGATATAGAAATAGTGCTTGCGCCATCTATGCTGACCTTGCAGCCGCTCAGCCTTGAGATCGACCGCCGCAAATTCCGCTTGGCAGCCCAGGATGCGTATCACAAAGACGAGGGAGCTTTTACGGGTGAAGTCTCTTTCGCTATGGTCAGGGATATAGTGCATTACTCGATTGTTGGCCACTCTGCCCGAAGAATTTATTTCGCTGAAAGCCTGGAGACTATCCGCGACAAGGTCAGTGCGGCTGTCCGCAACGAAATCGTACCGATCTTGTGTATCGGCGAGACCAAAGAGGAAAGAAATGCGGGTGAGACCAAACAGGTCATCCATGACCAACTCACGACAGCGCTCAGTAATATTACCTCTGATGATATTGAGGATGTCGTCATAGCTTATGAACCGGTATGGGCTATTTCAACGTTCGACGGAGAGATGGCCAGGCCTGATGATATACAAAAAGTTATCGATTATATTCGTTTTCAGATTAAAGAATTATATGGGGCACATACTGCAGAAGCAGTCAGAGTTCTGTACGGCG
>JAQGGU010000023.1 GCA_028289265.1 Candidatus Saccharimonadota bacterium
TTGCGTATCTCTCCGCTTATGGACAACGAGAAAAAAGTTTTTGCTGCAGTTGCCGTCTTTCGTGACATGACACTGGAACGAGCCGAGGAGTCGCAGCGGGCTGAATTTATAAGTACGGCATCTCACGAGATGCGCACGCCGGTGGCAGCCATTGAAGGTTATCTGTCATTGGCACTCAATAACAATGTCAGTACCATCGATAGCCGGGCCCGCAACTATCTGGAAAAAGCTCACGACAGCACCCAACATCTAGGCAAGCTTTTCCAGGACCTCCTCACCAGCGCCAAGGCTGAAGACGGACGGCTCACAAGCCACCCAACAGTTATAGAAATGGGCGAGTACCTGCAACGCCTCACTGAAGACCTGAAATTCTCCGCCGTCAAAAAAGGCTTGGCTACCGAGTTCGTCGTCGGTACAAGCAACTTTATTGATGCTAGCAATGAGGGTGGCAAAGTCATCAAGCCGCTGTACTACGTAGTGGCAGACCCGGAGCGGCTGCGCGAGGTAGTCACTAATATCTTCGACAACGCCGTCAAATACACCGATCAAGGCAAAGTGACCATAGGGCTAACCGGCAACAATCAGGTAGTACAGTTTTATGTCAAAGACACCGGCCCGGGCATCGGCGCGGAAGACCTGCCGCATTTGTTCCAGAAATTTTACCGTGTGGATAATTCAGCCACTCGAACTATTGGTGGTACTGGACTTGGCCTATTTATCACCCGCAAGATCGTAGAGCTATACCAGGGACGTATTTGGGCAGAGAGCGAGCTCGGTTCGGGCACCACTTTCTTTATCAACCTGCCTCGACTCAGCACACAGCAGGCTATCCAACTACAAAGTACAGAGGCTGACAAGCAGACACTGCCAACCCTAACCTCACTGGCAAGTACATAAATATGCAGCAGATTTATGCTACAATAATGAAAACATAAGCGTTACAAGGCAACAGGATTACATAATGACAAAAATAATGCTTGTCGAAGACGACAATAACCTCCGTGAGATCTACGAAGCACGACTCAGTGCGGAAGGTTATGAAATCGTGGCAGCACCTAACGGGGAAGCAGCCCTGGCCATCGCTTCTAAAGAACAGCCGGACATGATCATTTCTGATGTGATGATGCCTAAGATCAGCGGCTTTGAAATGCTTGATATTCTGCGTAATACCGAGTCGCTTCGCAATGTGAAGGTTATCATGCTGACGGCCCTGGGCCAGGCAGAAGATAGCCAGCGAGCCAACGCACTTGGTGCGGACAGATACCTCATAAAATCCCAGGTTACACTGGAAGATATCGTACGCACAGCCCACGAACTACTTAATGACACTGAACCCGCCGCAGTTTCCGAAGATGCTGCTGCCAGTGACGAAGTTAGTACCGCGACCCCAGAAGAAAGTACCACTCCTACCGAGAGTCCTGTCGCTGTTGCCGTGGCGCCGGCATCTGAACCCGCCGTGGAGCCAACACCCGCCCCAGAAGTAGCCCTTGAACCTATGCCAGCAGCTCCCGCATCAGTGGTTAATGAACCTGCAACTATAGATGTCACGATGCCTTCCAGCGACATTGCGACTCCTTATGAACTTACACCTGTGGCTGAACCTACAGTCATTGATACGCCGACCGAACCCGCACCAGCTCCATTAAACGTTGTCACGCCGGAATCTGCCGCTGAGGTAGACAGTCCTGTATTTACCCAGGAGCCGGTAGTAGAGCCGGCAGCGCCTTCTGTCATAAGTATTCCAGTATCGGACGGAGTGTCCGAACCGATCGTAACGCCTACAGCCCCAAGTGACGACTCGCTGCCTGTCGCAGAACCACCTGCCGACTCGTTAACTACTGATAATGCAACATCTGACTACACCGACGACGCTCCAGCTCAAAACGTAATCGCCATGCCTGACAGTCCATCAGACGATCAGCCTAGCGACGTCAGCACGACTTCTGACACCACTACCGAACCCGTTGACTCCGCATCAGAGAGTTGGACCTCTCCCGAAAACTTTAGTACATATCAAGCTCCTGTGACTTTACCTGAGATAAGCGAAGAAGCCCTGGCGGCCGCTTCGCAGCCAGCCGCTAGCGAAGAAGCTACCATGAAGGCGCAAATAGACAACTTCATTAATGATACCGACACAGTAGCCGAAGCTCCTACCGACGAATCCAGCAGTGATACTCCCACGCCAGAAGTAATACAAGAACCTACACAAGAGACTGCCTCGCCCGTAAATGTAGAGATCCCCTCAATCGTACCTACAAGCACAGAGCCACCTGTCAGCGAGACTCCTATCGTTGAGCCAGCTGCGGAAAACCTTAACTATGTCGAACCAACTGCCGAGACTCTTGATGGCTTCCAAGGGCCGGTTATCTCCGCACCGGAAGGCGTCGCCACTCCCGCCGCCCAACCAGTTAGTCTTCCAGACTCAGCCGAGCTAACTGCACCTCCTGCTGAGCTTTCAGTGGGCGAAGACACTACCGCAGCAGTTGCAGCCTATGATGACCAGCTTGTCGTAGCCGCCGCCGAAAACCTATCCTCCGGCACTGACACCCCAGAAGAGACCGCGCAGCCCGAATCTACTGACACCCCGACGACACCGGCTACTAGCACAAGCAGGATGAAGACCCTCGCCCCAATTTCTTCATCTGACAACAAGCCGAACATCCACCAACTCCTCGCACTCGAAGAGGCCAAGGCTTCTGCGCAGCAAGCAGCACAGAACACCGAGCCAGTAAGACCCAATGTAAACGCCTACAAGCCCAGTACTCCCGACGCGAGCGGTGACAACAAGCCGAACATCGACCCCAATAGTATCTCCCTCTAAGCCCTGAGATGAATACTAAAAGCTTTTTATGCTGTTAGCTTCGGGCTCTAACCTGTAAGCTAGTAGGTATGAGACTCAACAAATACATCGCCCTTTCTACTGGTATAAGCCGCCGCGCAGCCG
Organism: Candidatus Saccharimonadota bacterium; assembly: GCA_028289265.1. Classification (GTDB taxonomy): domain Bacteria; phylum Patescibacteriota; class Saccharimonadia; order Saccharimonadales; family UBA4665; genus UBA4665. The sequence continues at coordinate 2,945 of JAQGGU010000023.1, forward strand.
ACGAAGCCGTTACCCAGAATAGGGTGCTTATAAACGGTATACGGCCGTCGATGGGCCAGCAGGTAAGCGACACGGACACCGTGACGCTTGATAACAGCGTCATAACGCCAGGCGTCGATACCATGACCATCATGCTCAATAAACCTTCGGGTTACGTCAGTAGCCGAGAGGGGCAGGGCAGCCGTACGGTCTATGATTTGCTACCAGCCGAACTGCACACGTTAAAAACCGTCGGACGCCTCGACAAGGACTCCAGTGGGCTTCTGCTGCTCACCTCGGACGGCACGCTGGCACACGAACTGACGCACCCCAGCTTTCAGAAGGTAAAGGCATACGAAGTAACCCTCGACAAGCCCTTGCAGCCACTCCACCGCCAAATGATCAGTGATCATGGCATTACTCTCGAAGATGGCGTCAGCAAATTAGAACTGGAACGCTTACACGACGGGGATGAATGCAAATGGATCGTGCGCATGCACGAAGGCCGTAACCGCCAGATCCGTCGCACATTTGAGAGCCTTGGCTACAATCTACCCAGACTTCACCGCACACATTTTGGCAAATATATGTTGGGCGGCCTTAAGCTTGGTAGTTATACGCAGATAAAAAGGTAAAGAAAAGACTTACAAGACTTATCGTGCGCCACCAAATAGTTCGCGCATAACATTTTCGGCTTCCACGCCTGCCTGAAAGGCTATGTTATTAGCTCCATTAAGTGCTTTGTCGCCGAGATACGACAGGCTATAAGCGCGCCATTGTTCGTCTAGAGCTTCTCGCGCTTCTACCTGGGCCGTCGTTTCAATCGTGAATGATGCTATTCCAGCAAGCCGTTGCGCCTGTTGCTCTGGCGTCAGCTGCCGGAACTCTAAAGGCACGTCCGCTTGGTCAAACCAAGGGTTAAGAGGGGTATAATTTTGGAATTGTACGCTTTCGGCCATACGTAATCTCCAATTACTTCACTTATTATGATCCCCTCATCGTACGTAGTTGTCAAGTAATTATGTGACGTAAGTCACAAACTCCATTAACTAGCAAAGTTCGGGCGTGAAGGATGGTTTCTGCGGCCTACTTTACGAAGTTGTATAGCGCTCCTGATGATCAGGAATTCGCTAGGCACTTCAGGCACATAGTCATGCTCGCGGCGTCGGCGTTCTCGCCGTGCCGCATTGGGGGGTTGCGTCATAAGCACCACGCCTGCATCGTCGTAGTCAGCATGGATATCGTCAACCACCCCTTCAAGACTTCGCCGTCTTGAGTCAACGATTCGCGAAGCATGCTTCATGATGCGCTGCAGAGTACTGCCTTCGCTAGGCCGAACGTCTTTTACCGCGGAAGGGCATATATCAAAAACGTAGGCATTAAGATGATTAGGAGGCAAGGCAGTATATCCGAGAGCGGCTTGCGGCGTGTTATACATTCTGGGACCCACGCCCTTACCTTGCAGGTCAATACTCCGGAATTTCTGCGGTACTTCATCGAGCTCCAAAATAGGATCGACAACACGGCCTTGGTCAAAGCCTCCTTCTCGAGCAAACGGAGCCCCGAAACCGAGCAAGGTTACTTGACTATGATGCGCACCGTTTTGGGCGACTTGTAGGAAGTTACCCAATAAGGCATCTTCTTCTACATAACGAAGTGTGGTTGGATCAAAGTCATTATCAAACCTTACTGCTTGTAAGACATTCATTGGATTCGGCATAGTTATCTCCTTTAGACACGCCTTACGTTAATTAAAATGATAAAAACACCAGGTGGCGTAACTCGTTAGATTCTAAAATTATTAAGTTCGTTTGTCAATAGTTGTCACCTCTGTTATAATAAATACTATATGAGTAAAAAACTACCGATCGTCGCAATCGTAGGCCGGGCTAACGTTGGAAAATCCAGCTTGTTCAATGCGATCCTGGAACGTAAAGAGGCTATAGTCGCCCGCGAGGCAGGTACTACCCGCGACAGCATCATGGCAAAAGCAGAGTATGGAGAGAACCAGTTTTGGCTCGTCGACACCGCCGGTATCAAAGACCCTGAAGACGACTTCGAATTTACTATTCAGGAACAAATCATCCAGGCTGCTGACAGCGCCGACGTGATATGGGTTGTTGTCGAGTCCGATGTGCCAGTCACCGAAGAGGATCGCCGCGTCGCGAAGATGGCACTTAAGAGCCGCAAACCCGTCTTCTTAGTCGTAAATAAGATAGATAAGGCTAAAGGACAGGACCTGACACAGTTCCTTAAGTTGGGTGTCAAAGATATCTTCCACACCAGCACCACGCAGGGCCGCGGCATCGACCAGCGTCTCACCAAGCTTGTAGAGGTCATCCCGCAAGTCACCGAATTGGAAGACGACAACCGCTTGCATATCGCGCTGCTCGGCCGTCCGAACGTAGGCAAATCCAGCTTGTTCAACTCTCTAGCCAAGAAGCAGCAGGCCATCGTCGCCGATAAAGCAGGTACGACCCGCGACGTCAACCGCGCCATCGTCAAATACCACGAACGCGAAATGGAAATCATGGACACTGCCGGTATTCGCCGTTCAGGCAAGATAGAAGTCGGTATCGAGAAATTCAGCGTTGTGCGCGCTCTGGCTGCTATCGAACAGTCAGATGTCTGCTTGCTACTCATGGATGCTAATGAGCTGAACACCGCCCTCGATCAGAAGATCGCTGGAATGGTCAAAGAAGCGGGCAAGGGGCTTATACTCGTCGTCAGCAAATGGGACACCATCAAGAACGAAGAAGGGGAGACTGATCCGTTCGCGCGCGACCGTATCGCCGCAGAGATCGCCCAGACGTATGATTTCGTGCCGTGGGCTCCACTTATATTCACCAGTGCTGTCACCGGCCAGAATGTTACCAAGATTTTTGAACTGGTCACCGAGATAGTCGAAGAGCGCAAAAAGCGCATCCCTACCGTACAGCTCAATAAATTCCTCCGTGAAATGATAGACAAACACCCGCCGGCCGGTCTCAAGAACCGCCAACCAAAGCTTAACTACATGGTGCAGGAAACAGACAACCCGACACCAGCTTTCAAGATATTCAGTTCGCACACGCAGTATATCCACTGGAGCTACCGCCGGTACCTGGAGCGTGGTATGCGCGAGCGTTGGAGCTTCACCGGCACGCCAGTACAGATATGGTTCATCGAAAAGCACGAGACACACCGCCACGGAAACAGTCCTACACTGGCACCGCGCAAGCACAACTCACGTGCTGGCCTCAAGAAATAAAGCCCTAAGACATGATGTTATTCCCCTGGCATGTCTTGAGGGTTCACGGGAATACCCTGAATAGTCCGGTACAGGGGGAGTCTGCCTAAGGTTTGCTGTAGTCGAAGGCTCTGCAGATAGACTTCAGCAACGACAGTATGCTGGTTATTCTGGCTGTCCCTGATATCGACTGTTTGCTGCCTTGGGTACCGTTCACGTACATCATCCTGAACCGCGGCAATCTCCACGTACTCTGGCCGCCGCGTATCGTCCCAGAAGAGCCGCTGCTGCGTATAGCCTGGCCCGATGCTGGGGCATAACAACTTCCGTGCCCACGATGCGGTACTTTTTCACACTGAGTATTTTTGCAAACCTGCTTTTATTGCTAAGCTAGTCACATGGCGTTATTTCAACGAAAACCCCAAACTAGCAACCCGCTCAGCTATACAACTATCGGGCTCAATAAAAATCTACTTATAGTTGGGCTCGGAAATCCTGGCAAAGAATACGATGACACGCGCCACAACATCGGCTTCACGTGCATCGACGCATTCGTCGATAAGACAACCGAGATGGGACAGTGGGTCGACAAAAAAGACCAGAAGTGTCTAATGTCGACGGGGCAGATGGGCGAGACGCGCGTCATCGTCATCAAACCTACAACGTTCATGAACCTTAGCGGGGAAGCGGTACAGGCGGTCAGCCATTTTTATAAAATCCACCCCGACCAGATAGTCGTCGTGCATGATGAGCTTGACATCAACTTCGGTCAGATACGCACCCGAAAAGGTGGCAGCGCCGCAGGGCACAACGGCATCAAATCCGTTACGCAGCACATGGGCGAAGATTACGGCCGCGTCCGTATCGGTATCGGTCCGAAAGTTCCCGAGCAAATGGATAGCGCCGATTTTGTCCTACAAAAGTTTAGCCGTGAAGAGCAATCGCATATGCCAGAACTAACACGTGAAGTAAATGCCATCCTCAGCGAGCTAATCTTCGGCACACCGATAGCAGCCGATACACGCAACTTCCTAATCTAGGAATTCTAATAATCCCAGTCCGAATCCTGGTAGGTACCAGGAACCCAGGAATACAGATCAATAGCAGGGTTATCCAGACCGCGAAGAACGTCCTTTAAGGCAAGCGCCTTTATCATAGCTTGTTGCACAATAGCCAGCTCGTCCGGTGTGCCGCGGGCCGCTTCAATCCCGAGAGCAACTTCGCGCTGTGCTTCATCGACTTTATTTAGTATCTGGAGGGGATCATTCAGAGGGATAGTATTGTGGTCCGGCTGAAAGCCGAAAGCTGTCTGCTCGCCCGGCTCAAGTACGCCTTCCAGCCCAGCGATAACGTCTTCTTTAATTCTCATCCGTATATACTTACATACCGCTTACACACTGTAAATCTAAAAATGGACATAAGGTGCCATTCCTGACACGTGCCAGCGCCCAGAAGGCTAGTCGTTACAGGGCGGCGGCCTGGTCGTAACTAAGCTGCAACTCCTGGGCCTGGCGTACTTCCTGAATCCGTCGGGCAGCGGCCATATTGTAGTGCACAAGCACATTCATAGAAAATTCCACGGGCATGTCTTTTGGCTCATAATCAACAACACGCGGCTGTTCTACCATCGGACGAGGCGCTTGAACAATAGCATCATACTCGCCACCCAGCTCAACAACCTTACGGAGCACACCCACTACGACACTTTGCGCAATGCCGGCATTCGTAAGATGTTCTCGGCGATCTTTGCCTTTTATAGTCTCGGCAGTTTCAGCATGTACATTGTGGACAAGCATCGCTCGCCCCGCCAGCTCCGTAAATTCATGCGGCGCATAGAAGGCAGGGGTAGCAGGCAGACCTAAAACTTTTTGCTGATCTTCAGTGGTAGCAAAAAACATCTTGTTTTGCGTTTCAATCATACTTACTATTATAGCATACTTCTCGTGCTTTTGCAATCGATAACAGGGACGGACACAGAAAAAGCTATAGGTTAGCAAATATATCAGCCAATTCCATTATTAGTTTGAATTTATTCCGAATTAAAAATGGCAGCTATAAGAGCAGTGATTGCTATTTAATTCATATTTATTCTGAATTAATTTCGGAATAAATATGTCAGTTATCAAGAGGAACAGCGAGGCAATGAGGAAACTCATCCCGGTTTCCTCATACAAAAAAAGGCCTACAAGAGGGGGTGGGCACCGCTTGTAGGCCTTTTTTTGAGGACGATTAGCTGCGAAAGTTAATCGTCCTCCACAACGGCCCTTCAACCCACCTTGAAGGCCTCCGCTTGAGATAACTCGCAATGATATATCTCAAACGGCCCACTCATAGGTTTTTTCCGTTATTCACCACGACTCAAATAAAACGAGGGGGAATACGGGGTTAAAGGGACTAGATTACGTCTTACTTTCGTAAAGGCGCAATCTAGTGTTTTAGAGCGCTTATGGTCATGCCATAAGCCAAACGCAAGTGGAGGGTAACAACTTGGGAGCTTAGCACGCTCTAAAACTGTCTAACAAATTGTTAGAAAATTGGGGGGTATAAGGTGCGTAAATCACATAAGTAACTTACAGATTGCAATTCTAGCAAGAAAGTGTCCTTATGTCAATACTAAAATACATATTCGCATAATTTACCACTTATTAACATAAACACAATTTCCTGCTCATGCTTGTACTACACGGGCAGGGGAGTACTATGAAACCACTATGAGTATCAGTACACTCACGGTTAGGGATTCGCCGTATACCGCTATCTTTGAGGGTATTGAACCGGCCGTTGATAGGCTGTATGTCACAGGCGACAACCTGGAGGACCTCCTTAGCCGGCCGCGGGTAGCTATCGTAGGGAGCCGTAAGATATCGGCTTACGGGAAGACAATAACGGCACAATTCGCCGCCGAACTAGCCAGACAAGGGATAGTCATCGTTAGCGGCCTCGCGTATGGAGTTGACGCCACTGCGCACCGAGCGACACTCGAGGCGGGCGGACTGACCATCGCCGTACTGCCAAGTAGCATCCAGGAAATCTACCCAGCGGCTCACCGCGGTCTCGCCGAGCAGATAGCACAGAGCGGGGGAGCGCTACTTAGCGAGTATGAACCTGACACACCGACCATGAAACATAACTTTATCGGCCGCAACCGGATCGTCAGCGGCATGAGTGATGTCTTGCTCATCACAGAGGCAGCGATAAACAGCGGTACCATGCACACTGCACGCTTTGCCCTAGAGCAGGGAAAAGACGTACTGGCCATACCTGGCAATATCACGAGCTTGACTTCGGCCGGCACTAATAATCTTATAAAGTCTGGCGCCACTCCCGTCACCTGTCCCCAGGACGTACTACATGCACTTGGGATCAATACGACCGTCAGCATACCTAAGGTGAAGGGCAGCAACACTATCGAGCAAACTATACTCAATCTCATGGAGGAGAATATAGCTGATGCTAACGAACTTCTTATCAGGAGCGAGCTCTCTACTGACCAGTTCAACCAAGCACTGGTCATGATGGAAATCACCGGCAAAATCCGCGCTGTCGGTGCCAATCAGTGGACTATCCGCTAGTGATTGACATTTTTACTCTTATATGATAAGATAATAGTCATGGATGGGTTGATAGACACAATACGATTTCCACAAATGACCGATGAATATACATGGTCTAAGGGACCAAGTGAAGCTGCGGGTTATATCCGTAGAATATCAACACCCGTGCCCTTAACGCGCACAGAATACTCGACTCGCATGGCACGCCTTAGCGCACAACTGGGACAAGAAGTTACCTTACCTCCGGAACCAGAAGTTCAACAACTGATCAATAACCTCGAAGGAACGCCAGGTGTTACGGCGGTCACTATCGCACCTGACGGCGTATGGCTGACCCACGACCGCGAGACAGACCTTCTGGCATTTGAAGAGCACAAGTCAGAAATCTTCTATGCTATTGGAAGCTTAGCAGCCGCCAGTGACGGGCGCATCTGGACAGCTGGGGTTACTACCCCGGACGGCTATCGTATTACCGACTAGAGGCTGTTACCACACAGAGAAAAAGAAGCGCCCAAGAGACCCAAGGGAGTAGGCGCTTCTTTTTATATGAGATATAAGATCACTTACGGAAGACCATAAGCGATTTACTTTATTGTGCTAAGCTGGAGGTATGAAAGGCATGATCTGGATAGGCATAACAATCGGGGGGCTTATCGGCGGCTGGATTGGCTCGCTCCTTGACCACGGCAACATGCTGGGGGCCTGGGGTATTATATTGGGCGCCGTAGGCTCGCTGGCTGGTATCTGGGCGGCCGTCCGCTTCGGTGACTAAACCCGCCAGTATCTGGCTGCCTAAGGGCTCTTATTCTGGGGGGGTTTAAAATTTACACTTTGATTTTTACCCAGGGTTCGGTATCATAGGCATTTATGTCTTAGGGCCAAGATGCTTAAGATTCACAGA
>JAQGGU010000109.1 GCA_028289265.1 Candidatus Saccharimonadota bacterium
GAAGCCTGACGCGGCGTATACCCAGTACCGGCTGAAACGACAGCATTACCGGTAATATCATCGACAAGTCCTACAATAAGATTACCGGTCTGGGTAGTTGTTGCACTATTACTGGTCACGTTATCCGTAGCAGTCGTAGCGGTGCCAGTGTTTACGGATGTAACATCCACCGGATTTGAAGTTGCTACACCGCTGTATTCCGAAAGGATAATCGCCCTAAAGGTCGAAGCCGCGCCGTAGGTGACCGTAACGGTCGTGCTGCCACCAGCAACATTGGGTGCATAACATATGCCAGCTGTCTGGCCGGAATTCGTCACTTGGGCCGCATTCGAAAATGTGTCTCCACGGTTATCCGTGCACGTGAAAGTAGTACCGCTCGAGGCAAAAGAAAGCGACACCACGATAAGGTTACCCGCAGTCGTCGTAAAAGTGGAAGCCGTAGTCGTAGCGGAAGCAGTGCTGCCCACAGTTATCGATTGTACAAAAGTAGGAGTCGAAACAGTACTAGCCGTAGCTGACGTTGACGAATTTATAATGAAGTTGCCGCCTGAAGAAGTATCCTGGCCGATATAGAAGCTCTTACCTAGGCCGCTGTTATTAAACTCAAGCAAGGCATCTCCCGTACCGCCCTGGAGTACACGGGCCGTAGCTGTCGTCAGACTGGAGGTGTTACCGAAGAGGTTGACGCTGCCGCTGCCCGCCTGAAGGGTGGTCGTGCTGGTAGTATTGGTTGAACCTATGGTCACAGTCTGTGCTGCCGCCCCCGTACCGATGGAAATAGCATGGGCTATCGCGTTAGTAGCAAGGTTAACCCCCGTTGCATTGGTAGTGCCAAGGTTCATGGTAGTAGCAGAAGCAGCATCGAAAGTGCTCGCCTGTAACAGGTTTGCGACACCCGTACCGCTGATCTTGAAGTTGGCAGACTGCGTACTACCGCTCTGATTCTGGATGTAGTTGGCACCGCTACCGTCGATACCGGCACTGGTCCAAGCACTGCCGTTCCAGAGGTAGGTAGCCGTATTGCCTGGGCTGACGACGACGTTGTACATGGTGAAGCTGGCCGTACCGATATTCGAGATGTACACGATGCGGCCAGCTGTCGTAGCGGTGGGATTAGGCATGGTCAGCGTAATATTAGCCGTGGTCTGGTTGATCGTAAAGGTAGTGACACCGTCAACCGTTGCAGCAGCTGTGCCGATAGCGGCGTTGGCCGCGAAGTTGGAAAGAGCTACGGCGGAATTGAGGGTGCTTCCAGCATTGGTGAAAGTATTATTCGTAGCGACTGACAGGCCGTTCAGAGTACCGACGCCGGTAATGCCGGTATAGCTGCCACTGATGCGAGCGGAAGCGATGGTGCCGCTCGTCAGTATGCTGGCATCAGTGGTGACGTTCTGTAAAACCCGTCCCGTCGTCAAAACGGTCATACCAGCAACCTGCAAGTTGGCGCCCAGGTTAATAGTATTGTTCAAAGTATCGACATTCATGAGATTAGTAGTGCCAGTGGCATTTTGAATCGTAAAGGCGGTCGTGGAGTCTGAAGTGTTGCGAATTGAGAATGGACTTGTGACAGTAGCATTCATTTGTATATTGCCTCCACCGTACGCAGTTGCGGAGGCGCCGGTTTCGAGCTGGACTGAGTCAATGAACATAGTACCGGCTCTTACCGTTGCATCACTCTGATTGACGTATATATTCGAGCTGGTTATAGTGCCGCCCGTCGTAAAGGTCCAGGTTAGTCTGGTCCAACCGTTAGCCGACAATGTCTGCCCAGTCAGCCCGTTGACGTCCGTGCCGCTGACATCCTGACGACCGATAACAAAAGTACTCATACTGCCACTACTCAAACGGGCGTATAGGCTCAGCGTATACTGCGTATTAGCTGCGAATGTGTACGGGACTTGAATACCGGAGCCAGCTGTCGCCGTCGTCGTGATCTGGCCACTGGCATTGCCGGTGTAGCGCTGGGCTGTGGAGCGTGCGACTGAACCACCGTTTTTAGCTACCCAGCTGGTTAACGGATTAGATTCAAATCCACCGTTCAAGCCCGCCAATAAGTTGGTGTCGGTCGTATCAATATTCAAGATCGGCGACGAGTTGGACGCCTGAACCTGGAATGCAGTGGCAGTATCGGATTGTGCCTTAACAATTACCCCTGCGGATGCTGAATTAGTCACCAGGTTAAGGTTACCCGTACCAGCCTGAATCGTGGTTACACTACTGCTACTGGTCGAGCCAATCGTGACCGACTGTGCAGCAGTGCCCCCGGCACCAATCTGGATAGTATGAGCAGCCGTGCTATTACCGATCTGAATCTTGCCAGTATTCCCTGCTTCAAGCGTCAGAGCATTGCCTGCGTTGGCGCTTGAGCCGATCGTTACGGCTTGCGTACCTGTACCACTGGTAGTATCAGCAATACGAACGGTAGAGGATGAAGTAGACGACCCTGTGGATCCGATACTAATGCCGCCGCTACCCGAAAGTAATGCCAAAGAACCGGTACCGGCTGCTTGCAACGTCAGGTTCTGGTTAGTAGCACTGCTGATAGTAGCTGCAGCAGCCGAACCGAAGGTCAGTGCGCTGCCTGTGAATACGTTGGTGTTGATGGTACCAGTAGTCGTAATAGTACCGTTACTGGCTAATGAAAGCGGAGTTCCGGCAGTACCGGCTGCACCCGTATCGCTGAACGGCGAGGTTGTCGTCGTGAAGTAGACGTTTTCAGCACCACTTGAAGTACCCCGGTACACTTTGTAGCTGGTAGCGCCGGTCGCTGCAGTAAAGCTGACACTCAAAGTATTAGTATTCGTCCGTGCAGTATTGGATGCAGGCGGCGTAGCTCCGAGTGATCCATCGATGACGTTGTCTGCAGTCAGCGTAGTAGTCGTGTTGTCATTAATAGTCGTATTGAGCATGTACGTCGAACCGCCGGCCGCCGTGCGGTAGATCTTGCGCGCCGTGGTACCGGAGGGACCGAGCGGAATACTCGAGAGGTCGATCGTCTGTGCTGAAGCTGTCACCGAGTTAGAAGCCGTACCGGCGGTTGTTTCACCGTTTGCAGTAACAAATGTAACGACATAGCTATATGTACCAGTCAGATTACCAGCCGTAGCATTCAATGCTGCAGTTGCAGCACCCGGAGCTGAAATCGGCGTAAAGCTAGCACCCGTGAAACTAGCCTCGGTAGAACCCGCCGACTCCCCTGACCCGTTAACGGCACTGACCTTGTAGTAGTAGGTTGTCGAGGATGAACCGGACAGCGACCCGCTACTGTTCGAACCAGCAGTAAAGGTTGGCGTTCCAGGTGCCGACAAGCCGGCTATGGCCAAGTTTGACTGGTTTATATTTACTTTCTGGCCTGATGTGTCAACCAAGAGGACGGAAGCGCCAGCGGCATTTTGCACCTGGAAGGCAGTTGTCGAATTCGTGTTAGATCTAACGATAACACTGGCCGTAGCACTATTGGTATTGAGATTAATATTACCCGTTCCACCCTGGATTGTCGTTGCGCTTGCGCCATTAGTTGAGCCAATGTTGACGGTTTGCGCCGCCCCGGTACTGGTGGCAATATTGACAGTTGTCGTATTGGCAGTTGAGCCCGTCGCGCCGATGTTAACTGTCTTATTATTGGCATTGTTACCGAGATTCAGTGTGGTAGTGGCAATGACCGATGCTGTAGCCGTATTGGTCGTATTGCCAATGATGATTGCGTTGGCATTAGTCGTACCGATGTTCAGGGCGCTGACGCTGGCGGCATCGAAAGTAGCGGCATGCAGCGTTGCTGCTACACCGGTACCGGAGATTTTGAAGTTACCGGTCTGCGTACTGCCACTCTGGTTCTGGATGTAGTTGGCACCGCTACCGTCGATACCGGCACTGGTCCAGGCCGTTCCGTTCCATAGGTATGTGGCCGTCGTGCCCGGACTGACAACGACGTTATACATCGTGAAGCTAGCCGTACCGATATTCGACACGTACACGATGCGGCCAGCTGTCGTGGTGGTCGGGCTTGGCAAGGTCAATATAATACTTGCAGTAGTCTGATTAACAGTAAAGGCTGTCGCAACATTTACTGTCGCAGCGGCTGTACCGATGGCGGCGCTGGCTGTGAAGTTACTCAGCGCAACGGCTGTATTCAGGGTACTACCGGAGTTAGTAAATGTATTATTGGCGGCAATAGACAAGCCATTAAGAGTACCAACACCGGTAATGCCAGTGTAACTGCCGGTGATGCGGGCGGAAGCGATGGTTCCGCTCGTCAGTATGCTGGCATCAGTGGTGACATTTTGCAGCACCCCTGAAGCATCAATACGAGTGGTGCCGTTAGTACTTACATTATTCACATTGATGCCAGTAGCAAGGATGTTGCCGCTGACATCAATCGAGCTCGTACCAGTTTGCGAAATAATGGAATTGCCGATTAAACCAGCGCCGGTAAACATAGCAATCGTGTTTGTACTACCAGAACCACCTATAGATGAGCCGGCACTTCCGGTGCCAACGCAGTTACCGTTAGTAGTACAAATGGTACTATCCGTACCGATGTTGATGCCGCCGGCGCTGTTCGTGACGGTGAGGCCGCCGGAGACACCGAGCGTTGCCAAGCTGTAGCCAGCGCCATTGCCGATGAGCAATTGACCATTGGTCGGTGTCGTACTCACGCCGGTACCGCCGCGAGCAATACCGAGCGTCCCGGCCGTCAGAATGCTGGTGTTAGCCGTAACATTTTGCAGCACCCTACCAGAAGTGATGACCTGCTGACCGCCTACGGATAGATTGCCACCGATTGTGCCATCACCCGTAACATTAAAACTCGCTGTCTGTGGCGAAGTACCGTTTTGGATGTAGTTGGCGCTACCGCTACTGACAGCAAAGCCACAGTTGGAGCTAGATTGAATACAAATTGTACCCGACTCATCCGGCAAGAGGATGTTCCGAGCACCTGTTTGGGTGGCAAAGCCGAGGGTGCTAGTGTTGACACCGGTTTGCAGGGCTAGCTGCCCTGCCCGGAAGGCATACGGCACGCCGGTCAGTTTCAGCCGGGGGTTCATTTCCCCATCCCAGGTCGGGGTGGCCGTCTGGGTGGTGCCGCCGATGTTCATGGTGACCCACAGGTCCTGGTCCCAGTTGATAGTCCCCGGGAAAGCCGTCTGGCTGCCGAGGTTGGCCGTCAGGTAGCCGTTGCGGACTTGCACCCGGTTGTCGCTGCCGGCGGTGGCGCCGTTGGCGTCGTAGTAGGTTTCGGTCCACAGCGCCGAGCCGGCTGAGTTGACGTTGTAGAGCTTGAACTCGACGTTGTAGTAGCCGTCCGGCACGATGGCGCCGGAGGCGGTCTCCAGGCGGGCCTGGAAGTTGAGGGTGGAGTTGGTGGCAGCCTTTGCGGGCTGGGCGCCATAGAAGAGACCTGCTAAAAACGTCAGCAGAAATGTTGCAACAAACACACCTACCATGACTTTCGTCAGGGTACGCGGGAACAGTACTCGTTTTTGAGGTGTTTGTTGGAACATTTATTTAAAAAGTGTTGGTTTTGTTTAGAAAAACTTTTTGCTTTTGAGGGCGGCTGCGTCAGGATTACCCAACTAGGCTTTGCTCCGACTCTGTCACCGTGCTATTTGTTTTATCTAAACTACTTATATTTTCCTCCCATTACATAAGGGGTTCAACCCTGCAAGCTAAAAATAAAAATAACAACTATGTTGTACCAAAGACTTAATATAAAAAAATTAAATGAAGTGTTTATTACAATATAGAAATTTGTCTCGATAAAACTCCTCTACTCCTCGAGTGAGATATAGTTACACTTTATATAATTATGTTGTGATTTTAATTACGCTGATCAAAAACTATAAAAAAAACTGAAAGTTATACACAAGCGTTTTACGTATAGACATGAAATATTTCACTTTTGGCTGTTTATTAACAAGAAGTGTATATATCTCACGCAATTTTTTGTGATAGGACATAATACGATCACAGCCACAATGTACTCAAAATTGTTGGAGCTGCACAGTTTTCCAGTGTGGTGCGCGGAACTAGCATTATACGGCTAGTTTCCAAATCGTGTCCCGCCGGTAATATTCGTCCCGCCGACGACTCGGGTGAGGTTGATACCGGTCGTGAATGTCTGTATTGAAGAGGCGGCAGACCACGTATTAGTACCGAGCGGGTCTATGGAGTACGCCCGCCACCAGTACTGCGTATTCGGCATTAGCGTGGGGTTCTCGTATGTAAAAACGGCCATCTGGGAATCTGCCAGCACAGGACTACTGGTATATGCCGTTCCACCATTAGCATTCTGCAGCGACCAACCGGTCTGAGACTGCGTCTGGTCAATAATGCGGAGTAGACTTGTACACGCGGCGTCGCCACAGAGTTCAATCTTGTATTGCAGACCATCACCATCATTGTCGGTTGCCTTTAGTATCAGCGGGTCCTGGTTACTTACACCAGTGGAACTGGCCGCAGGACTGATGAGCACAGGGATACCAGGAAAATTTTGAGTCGTAAACGATCGTATGGCGCTCGGCCGGCTCCAGACCCCCCCACTGCCTTCGTCTATAGCGTATGCTCGCCACCAGTACTGCGTTCCGAGAGTAAGCGCCGGCGCCTGATACGTGTGGGTAGCCATGGTCGATGACGTAATCGTCGCATTGCCCGTATATGCGGTACCGGCTTGTTGATCTTGGCCCGTCCACCCGGCCTGTGACGCCGTCTGATCAATGGTACGGAGAATGCTCGAGCAGTTCGACGTCGAGCAGACTTCGATTTTGTACCGAAGGTAGTCACCCTCAGCATCATGCGACCTAAGTGTAAATATTGGTAAAATCGCTGATCCTACTACACCATTCACGGGAGTACTGAGAACCGGAGTCCTAGCACTTCTGACATATGTGACAGTGATGTCAGTGATCGCAGACGTTCCGCCACATGTTGAATCATCCAGAGGAATAAATAGTCGAATGTATCGTATATCGTCCTGGTTAATAACATACGTTGCTCCGGGTAATGCGTCGAGGATAGTCGTGCTTGCCCCATAGACACCACTTCCCCCGGCCAAGGAGTACTTAATATCCTCTCCGCAGAACGCCGTGCCGTTGTATGTAAGCGATTCGATCTCGCCAGTAGAACCCAAGTTAATTGTCTTTTCGTATGTTCCGGCATACATGGGCGCGTTGGTACGCAAGTACTGGATGTCGGTTTGGTATGCAGCACCATCATGCCCGCCAATAATATAAATATACCCGCCCCAGGCCACGGAATTATGCCCATTCCGGGCGGTGGTAAAGGCCGCTGTCTGCTGAGTGCAGGTTCCGACAGTACCGTTAGCGGCATTAAGCGGACAATACTGAATATCATTGAAGAAGTTCGTGCCGTCATAGCCGCCGATAATATACAGATAGCCGTTGTAAGCAACAACTTTGTGGCCGCTCCGGATGCTGGTAAAGGCCGCAGTCTTCTGCACGCACGTTCCTGCGCTTCCATTTGGATTTAGCGGGCAGTAAATAATGTCGTTTTGATAACTCCCACTGTAGCCGCCGACGATATACAGATAGCCGTTATAAATGGCAGAAGCATGGGCGTTCCGGGCGGTGGTAAAGGCCGCTGTCTGCTGAGTGCAGGCACCGACAGAGCCGTTAGCGCTCAGCGGGCAGTAGATAATGTCGTTCTGGTAGGTAGTACTACTGTTGCCGCCGAAGATATAGAGGTAGCCATTATAGACCCCGGCCTCCAGGCCCGATCGGGCGGTGGGAAACGCATTGAGCTGACGGGTGCAGGCACCGACGGAACCATCGGCATTTATTGGACAGTATTGGATGTCGTTGTAGTAGTTGGCGCCGTCATAGCCGCCCGCTATATAGAGGTAGCCATTGTAGGCGGCGGCTTCGTGACCGGCGCGAGGAATGGCGAAAGCGTTGGTCTGCTGAATGCAGGTACCGACGGAGCCGTTAGCGTTCAGCGGGCAGTATTGGATGTCATTCTGGTAGGGCGCGCTACCACCACCTACGATATATAGGCGGCCGCTGTAGACGAAAGAGCTATGACTAACACGACCGGACGTATAGGCATTAGTCTGCCGCGTTGTCGCGCCTACGCTTCCCCCGCTGAACACGGCAGTGCCGATGGGTACATACTGGATGTCGTCTTCACGGTTAACGCTATTGCCCCAATACCCCCCTACAATGTAGAGGTATCCGTTGTAAGCAAAAGAGGCGGCATTGGTGCGGCCATTCGGAAAATGGCTTGCCTGCTGTGTACAGGCGCCAACGGCGCCGCTGGCGTATATGGGACAGTTCTGGATATCGGTTAGCCAAACGGAGCCGTCATTTCCGCCCATAATGTAGAGATAACCGTTGGCAACAACGGTAGTGTGGGAGTAACGTGCGGTAGTAAAACCGGTGGCGTTGGTGAGGCAGGTACCGACGGAGCCGTTGGAGTTAATCGGACAATACAAGATGCTGCTCGAATTAGCGGCGTTCTCATATCCACCAGTGACGTACAGGTAACCATTGTACGCAAAGGCGGTGTGATCCTGGCGAGTAGCAGGAAGAGCGGTGGCGTTGGTGAGGCAGGTACCGACGGAGCCGTCGGCATTCAGGGGGCAATATTGGATGTCACTAAGGAATGGGGGGCCGTACCCACCAATGATGTAGAGGTAGCCGTTGTAGACGACGGATGCGTGGCCATACCGGGCAGTAGTAAACGCGTTGGTCTGCTGCGTACAGGTGCCAACGGCGTGGGTTGTTGAGTCTATGGGACAGTACTGAATGTCTGAATAGTAGATAGCTGTTTCTTCACTTCCTTTATCCCACCCACCAATGATGTAGAGGTAGCCGTTGTAGACGACAGAAGTATGCTCAGTACGGGGCGTTATAAAACCGGTGGCGTTGGTGAGGCAGGTACCGACGGAGCCGTTGGAGTTAATCGGACAATACTGAATGTCATTGTAGTTAGTACCACCATCAGACCCGCCCATTATGTAGACATAGCCGTCGTAGGCAACGGATGTGAGACCTTCGCGGTCGTTTACGAAGGCGGCGGCCTGCCTGGTGGAAGCCCCTACTGCCCCGCCCGCCACTACTGACCGCCGTATTTCATTTGCCGTCGCATAATTAATCCCACCGTCATCGGTTGCCGTCCTGAAATCAGCGCTCGTGGTCACCACGACGCTGGGGTCAATACTGATCGGATAGTGCTTGGATTCCAGGTTCTTTGCCTCTAGGGTAAGCGTATTACCGTCAAGTTTGAACGCGACGTCTTTATAATTCTTCGTACCATCCGCCTCTGAGATGAACGGCGCCGGCAGCACGAATGACACATGCGTCTTCTCACTATTCTTCCGTGCCGAATCAATCAGCTTCTGGTCTGAGTCGCCTGAGACCTGCACGTCCCCAAATAAATACGGGTTGGCCGAGTAAATGCCCACGTCGCCGTTGGACAGCAGTTTCGCTTCAAGCTCCTTGCCCAGGTCGAGTTTCCAGGAATAGCTGGCAGTGTCACCAGATGGTTTTGTCAGGATAATATCTTCCTTAACGCCATTAGTACGGAATGTATAGACGTGCTTGCGGTTTGAGCCTTCGGGATAAACCACTCGTCCATCTTCATATCTGGAACTGCTGACACTGAACAATGGAATTAGTTTGAACTCGCGCGTTTGCTCGGCATCCGAGAAGGTAATGCCTTCCCTATGGGCTTTCGCCAGTTCTGCCCTGTATGGAGCCTGTCCAGTGGCATCCATTTTAGATGCCGCGAGAGTAACTGTCTTTTCACTCTTTGATGTAGTGTCATCCTGATGGTTATAGGTAATCTTGCCATTTTCATCTTTTATAAATTTCTTATCCACGGTGCTGCCGCCGATAAGCTTCAGCTCAGCAGCCGAGAGCGTGTACATCTGATGCCGCTGATATAGTCCAATACTAACGCCCGCCACCACCACGGCCAGAACAAGCATGCCGAACCGTACCGCCCGCGGCAGCCGCATGATTCGGTGACTTCCCTTTTTGGCCAGTTTCCAGCCTCGTTTGAATAATGGATATGCAGGCCTCGATACCTTACATACAAACTGCCGTGCCACTATCAAGACGCGACGCACCGGCACGGCCACACGGCACAGCACCACACCCATCAGCTTATAGAGCTGATATCTCTGTAAGCTTTTGTTTTTCATATTGCCTTTAGCATAACAATTTTGGCCTTTACTAGCAATCTATCTCATCTGTTTATGTCGTTTTTGGGCTAGACGTTTATCGTAATTTTTGCATATACATATACGCACCGTGAAGAACCGCCTGGATGGCTATAATCTTGCTTGTCGCAACCAATATCTTTACCTTTGTCACCTGGCGCAGTGCGTCCTCAAACACCAGCCAAGCCAACGCAATATTCATGGAGCGACGGGATTATCCGCTGCTCGCCCAACGCGTCTTCCTCAAAAATCCTAGCGAGACGTCATTATCAACCTCTCCCCTCTTCGCGCCGCCCTCAACCAGTACTTCGAAAAGAATGTCACTGCAAAGCATAGCTTTTATTTTAAGTATCTGCCGACCGGCTCATCTATTCGCATTAACAGCAATGAGGAATTAATCGGCGCATCCCTCCTTAAGCTGCCCGTAGTCATGAACCTGCATAAAGCCGCCGAGCTGGGAAAAGTCCGGTTAGACCAAAAAGTAACACTCAAGCAAGAATGGCTGGACAACCAGTTCGGTACAGTTTACCAGCGCGGAGCCGGCGCACAGACGACCCTAGAGAAACTGGCCGGACATGTCCTGCGCGAGTCCGACAACACCTCTGCAAATGCTATCAATGCTATCGTCAACCCCCTGCTAGCCCTAGAACAACATGCCCTAAACAAGCTCGACGTTCGCCACACCATCACCGATTAACAGCACACCAAGATCCGAGCGCAGTCGTACACATCGCTCCTTAAGTGTCTGTACTACTCCTGCTTCGTAAACGAAGCTCATTCCCAGGCAATCTTGCACATGATGACCGAAGCACCGAATGAAGGCCGTATCGGTACTGGAATCCTGGATGAGATTCCGTTTGCCCACAAGATCGGCACATTCGCGAATATCACCAAGGGCGACTGCGGCATCATTTACCCGGACAATCGAAACTATGCTATGTGTATGATGATCAACCTGCCTAGTAGCGAAGCTAACAAGCACTTTAGCATGGTATCGTCGCTGATCTACCTATACCTCTCTTCCCAGAAATAAAAAATACCCCCGCTGTCAAACGAGGGGTATTTATTTCAGCTAAGAATTATTAGCGCGAGAACCAGGCAGTTAAATCATCAGATTCCTGACCGGATGATATAAAAGCATTGGAATCACTGCCGCAGTAATTTTGTACTTCTGCAGCATCACTTGCAGATTCTGATCGAACAGAAGCGATATGGGGCAAGCCTGTCAATGTAGCGATAGAGAACGCTGTTTCAAATGATGTTTTAAGACAGTATCCGACTACCCCTCCATACTGTTCCTCGCCCGGATACCATTGGTAAGAATCTATGTTTCGCATTGAGGCTGTGTCGACAACTCCATCCTTAACACTAAAAAATGCGGATGTCGCCTTTACTGCATTACTACCCAGGTTAAGTGCGGTTTCGTAAGCCGAGCAGGTATCCTCATTGGAAATAACCCGGATTGCGCCGCTGGTTTTGTTGTAGCATGTCTGCACGTCACCGTTGGGGTTCGGGATGATAGCCGTTATCCCTTGAAAAATAGGCGTTACACCAGGGACCATAGCCATAACTGCACCCGTCGAAAGACCGCCTACTACAGCCGCTGCCGCAACAGCCATAACAAAGCTTAGTTTGCTGGCTACAAACTTTAATATTTTTATCATACCCCCCCCTTTTTTTAGTACTAATCTCCCTAACAGTATTCAACAGTTTAAGCATAAGCAACACGGAAACCATCACATGAGACGTGGTTAACAAACTTAACTCTGGTTGGACATGTACACCTAACCGGCCTTATCAGGAACTTAAACGACTCCACTCAAAGAAAGTTTAATTTAGTGGTTTCACTTCACAATAGCTACCGGCTTTTACTACAAGGGTGGCTGCAACTTCCGCCGCAAAGCTCATATTTAAAGTTCCTGCGTTTGCCCCGTTCCTAAGCACACCGTTGAAATAACCGGTGTATACCGTTGCAGTAGCAGGCACGCCGGAAGTACCACTACCGGTGTTGTAACCGCTAGTTATCGACGAGCTGTTCGTCTGGGCAGCCAAAGGAGCATAAAAGGTTCCGTACGCACCCGTTGGTGCCGTAGCCGTCGCGCTGTTCATAGAGAACTTAAGCCCCGCAGTCGCAAGGCTACTCGTAAACAGAACCGTACACTTAACCTCGTAATCTGTATTTGCGAGTACCGGGAAAGCCTGCTCGGTGATGTCCGCAAAAGTTACAGTTGTGTTCTGCTGGTCGGCCGCCTGACGTTTAGTCATGGCAGTTAGACAATCCTGCCACGTGCTTCCCACGTAACAACGGAATCTCTTCAAGTTAGAGTTGTAGTACATGCCGCCGTTCACTCCGGCAGGATCACCGGCATCGGTCTTGGTGTCGAGGACAAGCAGCGTGCCAGTAGTGTCGGCAGCACCGATTTCAAGGCGGTTGTTGGTTGTGTTGAAGACCAGGCGGTTGGCAGTTGAACCAGCGGCCTGCAGTGTCAAGTTACCCGTGCTGGTCTGCCAAGTGGCAGCCCCGTTAGAGGTAATGTCCATGGCGGTACCGGAGCCAGAGCTCAGCAGCGTAGCTACGCCGGCACTACCAAGCGTGACGTTGCCGTCGGTATCAACTTTGAACTTTTCGTTGTTGGTACCCGGACCGCCCTTGGTAGCCAATATGAGCGCGCCGCTGGCTGAAGTGTTGTTCTCGTTCAGCCATAGGATGTTCGATGCTACCGTACCTGTACCGGTCGAGGTCGATTCTACGCGGAGCACTGAGCCGGCCAGCGCGTTTGCCCCTGCAGTAATGTTGCGGCGGACAGTCATGTCGTCAGCGGCGTAAGCCGAACCAAGCGTTACGGTCTTGGTGTACGTAAACAAATCGGGGGCATTGGTCAGATTAATGGTAACGTGACCCGAGCCGCTACCGACGCGGGTGTTACCGCTGGAAGCCGCAAAGACAGCTTCATTGTTGACTGAATCGTAGTAGATGTCAGCAAAGCGGCTCTGCGTAGCGCCTTTTTCGTATACCTTCAGATGTCCGCTTGTCATATCAAGGACAAAACTGTCCTTGCCATTCGTATCCTGCAAAGTGAATGCCGTAGAAGTAATTCCCAAGTAGGTAGCCGTAGCGGCGTTGTTCTGGATACTAAAGAGGTTGCCAGTTATAGGCGTCGATGCATCGGCGATAGTGATGCCGCCGTTGGTGTTGTTGAGCAGAATCATCGGGTCGGTCGTACTGCTAGCCGTGTAAGCATCTTGCAAAGTATTTGCTGTACCAGTGAAACAAGTACCGAACTCAAGGTCCGTAGCGGATGCCGTAGAGCCGGAAGTAGACTTCAGACACTGAGCACCCGCAGCCCCAGCTGTAGGTAGTGTCAGCGCGTAGCTTGCGCTTGTAGCTCCTGTATTTATGGTTACGGTATTGGCATTGCTGGAGTTAGCAAACACCATTGAACCGTTTGCACCAGCTGCACGGCCGAGCGTCAGCTGCCCGTTGGAGGCGACGTTAAACAAGGTATTACCACTCGCATCCTGGGCTTGGAACAAGTTTGCGGATGAGCCCGTTTGCAACTGCGTCACCAGAGCCCCCGAGTTCTTATTGATAGAATTACCAGAAGCATCGAGCTGGTTGGCATACTTAGTGCCGGTACCGAGGTCGTTGATAGCACCACCACCGAGCGAGTTATCTGCCAGATAGTTCGTGTCCGATGCCGAGTCAGTGATAGTTATAGCGTAGTTATTAGTCGTTGCGCTGCTGTCCGTCACTGTATTCCCAGTGATACTGTTATTGTCCGACGATGCAAGGCTTATGCCATTATTATTAGTCGTACCACCGGCATCTTGAATCTTGTTATTGGATATAGTTGCGTTATTTGCAGAACTAAGACTAATACCTGCAGCGGCAGCCGTAATGATCATGTTATCTGAAGCAATCACATTATTAGACGAGCCGATAGATATACCTGAGTTCGCACTGGTAGTGATCGTATTCTCGGTAATCACCGTATAATCAGATGTTGATAACAGGGTGATGCCGGAACCGCCGCCAAAGTAGTTGCCCGAAATAGTATTTCCAGTAGATCCGAAAATATATACGACTTGCCCGTTCGAATTTGAAACCCTGTTATTGGAAATTATATTAGTATTTGAAGACCCAGAGAGCGATATCGTTCCGCCAGTACTCCCGCTTATGGTATTGTCGGCGAACAAGTTATTACTAGAGGAATTTAAGTTTACCGATGGTCCATTACCCCCGGTAGAGATATTGTTGCCTGTAAAAATATTGTTGGATGAGCTCGTCAGCGAAATGTTGGAACTGAAGGTTGCTGGAGCCACGATGTTATTCGTAAAAGTAATATTGCTCGACCCGGAGAATACTACATTGCCGTTATAAAATGTGTTCACTTTAACATTCGTGACCGTACTGTTGGCCAGATTCACGAAATATATACCCTGCTGGGTTCCACCATTCACATGTCCCTGGACACCAATCGTCATATTGCTTACTACCACGCCAGTTCCTGCAGTCTGGTCGGCATTGGAAATGGCCCGGCGCGTACCGGCGCCATCAATAAGCGACACGAGCGTCCCAAAGCCGGCGCCGGTAAGCGTGGTGTTGTTCGGAATTGACACGGCGTTGTACGGGACGTACGTTCCTTCCATTAGGTAAACCCTACCGCCGGCAGCAGCAACAAGAGCGGCGTTAATTTCAGGTTCATCTGCTACACCGTCGGTCACGTAGACAGCAGCATCTTTGGCGGCGTGGCTGGAGTTACTGGCGGCGACAATTATTGTGTTTGAATCACGGTCGGCCTGCCA
>JAQGGU010000111.1 GCA_028289265.1 Candidatus Saccharimonadota bacterium
AGAATGCCGGCAATCAGAGTCTGCTGACTGCCGCTACTATATCCGGTAACCCTATCCCGGCGACCATCCGTATCAAACCGCGCGACCTCAACAAAATCCAGGAGATACGCACGTTCCTGACGACACCCGCGAATGTCGCGTTGCAGACGGAAGGCTCGCCGTCATACTCCGGCGACCGTAAGAAGGCGATTGATAACATCTCGCATGCTACCAATATCTTGCGCCGTATCGGTGTTATAGCGGTAGGTATATTCGCTATCATTTCGGCTCTTATCATCTTCAATACGATTCAGATGGCTATCTTCAATCGCCGCGACGAGATCACTATCGAGCGCTTGCTCGGAGCCAGTACGTGGTTCATTCGCGGTCCGTTCGTGGTCGAAAGTATTCTCTATGGTATTTTATCTGCCGTTATTTCGTTGCTATTTATCAATTCAGTTTTCGTGGCCGCCAGCTCTGCGCTGCAGGCAAGTAGCCTTGGGCTCCTCGATATTAGCTATGCCGAGAAGTACTTCAACGACCACTTCTGGCTGTTATTGCTTATGCAAATAATTGCTGGTATTATTCTAGGTGCCGCATCATCTGTCATCGCGACCCAGCGGTATCTAAAGTTCAAAACCAAATAGACGCCCAGTTTTCTGCAAAATTTATCAATAATCCATACCTCACGTGGATGTACTAATCGGGGGTGCTTATCATTCATTTTTCCGTCTCAGATAAGCACAAGAGGGTAGACATTCATGGTGAAGTGTGATATATTCAAGCTGTATTCTACAAAAATAAAAAATACAAAAATGATGCAAAATTCCACTACTAGTCTTATCATATCTGATTGCTTATCCCGTACGGGACGTATTTCTATTGCTGTCGCAGTTAGTGTACTTATTACCATTGGTACGATTATCCCTGGCGTGAGTGCCGACTCCTACGACGAGCAGATTCAAGCTTTACAGAATCAAAATGCTGCTGCCCGTAGCAATGTGACTGCCTTACAGTCGCAGGCAAATAGCTATCAGGACGCCATCAGCCGTTTACAGACCCAAATAGATGCAGTCACGGCGCAGATTGCGGCTAACCAAGTCGAGCAGGCTAATCTGCAACAGGAAATCGCCAAGATGCAGGCCGAAATAGATGTCCAAAAGAAGCTGCTTGGAGAAGGTATTAAGGCAATGTATGTCGATGGCCAGATTTCTACTATCGAAATGTTGGCTACCAGTAACAACTTGAGTGATTTTGTGGATAAGGAAGAGTACCGCAATGCTGTCCAGAAAAATATTCAGGATTCGCTGACTCGGATTGCTAAGCTGCAAAACGAACTGAAGCAGAAGAAGGTCCAAGTCGACCAGCTCATTGAAAGCCAAAAGGCCCAAGAAGCACAGCTGGCTGCCGACCGGACGCAGCAGGCCGATATGCTGGCATACACCGAGAGCCAAAAGGCCCAGTTCAATAACCAAATTGCTTCTAATAGTTCACGTATCTCCGACCTCAGGCGCCAACAGATTATCGCAAACTCCCGTTATAACATCGGTGCTCCCGGTACTGGCGTGAACTGTGGAGGTGGCTATCCTGCAAAATGGTGTGAAATCCCGCAGGATTCTACTATAGACAGCTGGGGAATGTATAACCGCGAATGTGTTTCATACACTGCCTTCAAGGTACACCAGGACTTCCTGGCTGGCCGCAATTCACGCGATATGCCGTATTGGGGTAATATCCCGGCTGACGCAAAATACTGGGATGACAACGCTATAAATCAAGGTATTCCCGTTGACAGTAACCCGACTCCTGGCTCAATTGCTGTTAGCAACTCCGGCAACTGGGGACATGTCATGTATGTCGAGCAAGTAGGCACTATCAATGGCCAGCAGGCGATTTACATCAGCCAGTACAATGCCAATTTTGACGGCCGGTACTCTGAAGGCTGGCGCTATACCACCGGCCTGGTCTTCATACACTTCTAGGACGGCCTTCATACTTGGCACATTTTGGGCGTAAATCTTCGACTCGTTTTCTCACCGTATTACAATACGGCTCAAAATCTTCGCTTGATTTTCATCCCAAACTGCACTCAAGTATGAAACCCTATATGTTCGTGTGACAGCTACGGCTGCTCTTTCCTGCAATACTGAAAAAATAAGGCGGAAATCAATCCCGCCTTATTTTTATTTGGTTTACTTACATAAATACAACATGGATTTCAGGTGGGCGTAAGGCTAACTTGCTATAATTAAGTTAATGAAAAAAGAGGGTGAGAAAAAACAGGGTGTATTAGTTCGGTTGTGGACTAAGCCTTATGTGGTAGTCGGGCTTTTTATACTTACTTTTTGGATTGGTATGATGATTGGTAATGGCAAGCTCGATCTCACGCCAAGCCGGTCTGAATACGCGGCCACTACGGGGTTGCCGGAAAATTTGGATTATTCCAGTGTCGATCAAGTCTATGACGCGCTGCGTGACAATTACAACGGTAAACTGACCAGTCAGCAGCTCCTTGATGGCATGAAAAAGGGTCTCGCGGACGCTACCGGCGACCCGTATACCGAATACTTTACTGCTAAAAAGGCCGAAGAATTCCAAAATGACCTGAATAACTCATTCAGTGGTATCGGTGCGGAACTGGGCAAGGACAATGATGACAACCTGATTATCGTAGCTCCTATAGCTGATACGCCAGCCGAGAAGGCGGGGCTGAAGCCTCAGGATGTCGTTGCCACTATTAATGGCGAGACGACGGCTAACTTGTCTATAGATGACGCGGTTAAGAAAATCCGCGGTGAAAAGGGCACGCAGGTGAAACTGCAGGTGGTGCGAGACAAGACTACTCCGCTCGAATTTACTATCACCCGCGAAGATATTCATATCAAGAGCGTGAAGTGGGAGGTGCGTGAAGACAACATCGGCGTCATAACTATCAGCAGTTTTAGCGCCGATACATCCAACCTTATGGCTCAAGCCAGCGCCGAAATGCTGCAGAAGAACGTCAAAAGCATCATCCTTGACCTCCGCAGTAATCCTGGCGGTTTGCTGGACGCCGCAGTAGATGTGTCAGAACAGTGGTTACCAAGCGGCAAGAAAATTCTTGAGGAAAAGCGCGGCTCGGTGGTAGTTGAGTCGTATATTTCTAAAGGTCCGGGCGCTTTGCAGGGTATACCTACAGTTATACTGACAAATCAGGGCAGTGCATCGGCATCAGAGATAGTTACGGGTGCGCTGCGCGATAACAACGCCGCTCGCGTCATTGGTGAGAAGACCTACGGTAAAGGTGTCGTGCAGCAACCGATTTGTATCAACCAGACCGCATTCAAGGGTGGCTGTGAAGGCGACATGCTGAAAGTTACTGTCGCTAGCTGGTACCGTCCAAACGGTCAGAACATCAATAAAAAGGGCATTACCCCAGACCAGACAGTGAAGTTCACCGAAGAAGACGCTAAGGCTGAAAAAGATCCGCAGCAAGACGCAGCAATCAATTACCTTACCACTGCGCGCTAGTGGTATTTACATGCACTTCTTGCGCTACTATCGCATATACGGTAGTATAAGAGAAATATAAGAGGTAGGAGAGGTAGTGGCAAAACCCACAAAGTTCATCTTTGTTA
>JAQGGU010000069.1 GCA_028289265.1 Candidatus Saccharimonadota bacterium
AGACGGACCCTAAGCTACTACGCATGGTAGTGCAGAATCTATTGTCTAATGCCGTAAAATACACCCCAGATAGGGGCCAGATCACTTACACCTTGCGTGCTGCCGAGGCGGGTGATATCAAAGCGGCGCATTTGCCAGCATCTGGTAATTACCTCTTTATGTCAGTTGCAGACAATGGGTATGGTATTCCAGAGACGGAGCAGCCTAAAATATTCGGTAAATTATTCAGAGCGGACAATGTGCGAGCTATGGATGTGGAGGGTACCGGACTAGGCTTATACATTGTCCGCGAAGTGGCGACAAAACTCGGCGGTACCGTATGGTTTACATCTGTTGAAGGCAAGGGTACGACTTTTTATGTTGTCCTGCCATATAAGGCAAAGTTGTCCGATTCCATACGCACCCCCGTGGTACAATAGACAAGAATAGTGAGTAATCAGAACATATGGCTAACCTAAAACCTAAAATTCTAGTCATGGAAGATGAACGGCCGCTGGCGCATGCACTGGAGCTAAAACTTAGCGGGGAAGGCTATGAAGTAGTGGTGGCAAGTAGTGGCCTGGTGGGGCTAGAACTACTGGAGGAAAGCACTTTTGATGTTGTCCTGCTCGACCTTATGATGCCCCAAATGGACGGCTTCCAAGTCCTTGAGAAATTACGGGTTGGCAAGACAATGCCGTATGTTATTGTGCTATCTAACCTCGGTCAGCACGAGGATGAGGAAAAGGCTTTATCACTGGGAGCTAAGAAATATTTCGTTAAATCAAATACCTCTCTCTCTATGGTTGTCGAACAAGTAAAGCAAGCGGTGGCCTGAAGTATGTATCGGTGGGGTGGGGCATGTATCCAGACGTAAAAACGCTTATGGCATTACTAGTCAAGGAGAAGTATATCTCTGAGGCTGATGGCAGGGCAGCGCAAGCGGCATCGCATGATAGCGCTAGTTATATCGCTTACCTAGTTGACAATCAGCTACTCAATAAGCCGTTACTCGGACAGGCACTGGCTGAGTCTTATGGCCTGCGCTTTGTCGACTTGCAGGCGAGTCCTATCACTAAAGATTTAGTAGAAAAGATACCTGAGGCGCTCGCAAGGGAGAACAGAGTAGTGTGCGTCCAAGTGACAGCCGACACTATATATTTAGTCTCTGACAGTCCAAAACACATCAAGCCGAAAGACATACAGCCGTTGTTCCCAGATCAGCGCCTGCGCCTTCGCTATACTTTGCCTGAGTCTATTGATGCCTGCTTTCTAATGTACGCCCAGACGCTTGAGACTCGGTTTTCGAAAATTATCGATACCGGCCACCGTGTCGCACCAGAAATTGTCTACGAAATTATTAAGGATGCCTTGCGCTACCGTGCCTCGGATATTCATTTTGAGCCGCATGAAGATATGGTTAATATCCGCTTCCGTATTGATGGTGGCCTGCGCGAGGCCGGCAAAATACCAAAAGAGTACTACGACAATGTACTGAACCGCGTCAAGGTTGAGAGTGGCATGCGTATCGATGAGCACTTAGCAGCCCAAGACGGCTCGCTACGCCATAACAGCGACGATGGCCATGCCGACCTGCGCGTGTCACTTGTGCCGACGATAGAGGGCGAGAAGATTGTCATGCGTGTGCTGAACTCATATGTCCAGGATTACACGCTTGACGACATTGGGCTCAGCGACGAACATCGTCAAAAGATTGAAAAAGCGGCGCGCAGTCCCTTCGGTATGATCCTGACGGTCGGACCAACTGGTTCCGGTAAAACGACTACCTTATATGCCACTCTCAAGACGCTCAACAAGCCGGACATCAACATTACCACCATCGAAGATCCGGTAGAATACCGTATGAGTGGCATAACACAGATTCAGGTCCGAGAGCAGTCGAACATGACATTTAGCCGCGGCCTCCGGGCAATTGTACGCCAGGATCCTGATGTCATCCTAGTGGGGGAAATTCGTGACCAGGAAACAGCTGAGATAGCCGTTAATGCTGCGCTGACAGGACATTTGCTGCTTAGTACGTTCCATGCCAACAATGCCGCCGCTGCTATTCCGCGACTGGTAGAGATGGGCATCGAGCCTTTCCTGCTTTCATCAACACTCGAGATCATTATTGCCCAGCGGCTAGTGCGAACAATTTGTTCACAATGCCGTTATAGTGTGCCGGCTTCCCAGGTACTGGCAGAATTGCCAACTGGTACGGCTAGCCTGACAAAGTATTTTTCTAAGACAGACAACCTCTATCTTGGAAAGGGGTGTCAAATATGCTCGAATACCGGTTATAACGGTCGGACAGCAGTATATGAGTGTATTGAAGTGACCCCCGCCCTACAAGAACTCATAAGTCGCTCTGGGGCGGCGCATGAGATTGAGCAGCTGGCGCGGGCTGAAGGCGAAGCTAGCATGTTTGAGGATGGTTTGGCAAAGGTAAAAGCCGGCATCACAACGCTGAGCGAAGTAGCTCGTGTAGTTGAGCTTCCGCAGGTGAAGAAAGTAAAGAAGTAATAATATGGCGGTGGGGATTAAAAAAAGAAAAATACGCCGTTTCCATGTGGCACTGAAGGACCGCGAATATCTGATCGCAAACCTGTCCGCTTTGCTTGGTGCTGCTGTACCCCTTGGTGAAGCCTTGCAATCATTGCAAGCAACCACACGTTCGGGTATATTTCGTCAGGCCCTCCTGCAAATCCAGCAAGATGTCGATGAAGGTATGCCTTTATGGAAAGCTTTCGATCGCAGTGGTGTCGTTAGCCAACAGACTTTAGCCCTCGTTCGTCTCGGTGAGGAATCAGGGCATCTGGTAGACAACCTAGCCGTAGCTGCTGAACAGGAAGAAAAGCAGCATGAATTTAGCCGCAAGGTACACTCGGCGTTATTGTATCCAGGCTTCGTGCTTGGTCTGACATTAGTTGTGGGCATTGCTGTTGCCTGGTTTTTGTTGCCCAAGCTCGCAGAGACTTTCGCTCAGATGAATGTCACCTTGCCGCTGATATCCCGCATATTTATTAATTTTGGGATATTTTTGAAGGATAACGGCATATGGGCCGTGCCGGTAAGTGCGGTCGTGATGTTACTGCTTGGATATATACTCTTTGGGCTTCCACAAACCAAAGGAATTGGTACGCGACTACTCTATCTTATCCCGGGCGTATCGAGGTTGTTGCATGAAGTTGAAATTGCCCGCTTCGGGTACATGGTTGGCATATTGCTTGAGGCCGGTTTATCAGTTACGCAGACATTGAAGTTAGCGGAACAATCGACTACCGCTCCGGCGTACCGCAAACTGTATAAAGCCTTAGCGCTGGATTTCGAGGAAGGCTACGGATTCCGAACGGCATTCGATCGTTATAAGCACACAAATAAATTATTGCCGCCGACGGCGCAGCAAGTCATTATTGCGGGTGAACGGTCCGGTACGCTCGCGGCTGGGCTTAAGAATGTCGGTAGCATTTACAGTAAAAAAGCCGATACGACGACAGCTAATTTGGCAGTTATTTTGGAGCCGGTGCTTCTGGTGATTATGGCCGGCGGTGTGCTAGCCGTAGCTGTCGCTGTCATATTGCCGATTTATAGCCTGGTCGGCGGACTGAACGGCGTATGATGCAAGACAGCTCGAAGGGATTTACCCTGATTGAAATGCTACTCTCAGTGCTGATCATCGGGCTTATCACTGGCGCTTCATTGCCGCTCTACGCTTCGTTTCAAAATAGAAACAATCTCGACACAACCACACAGGACATCGCCTATATGCTTCGCCGGGCACAAACATACGCGCGCGGTATGAACGGCGATAGTCCCTGGGGTGTCCAAGTAGCTACTAACAGCGTGACGATGTTCGAAGGTTCCACATACGCGACACGTGATACGACTGAGGACGAGATTATATCAGTGCCGGGCAGTCTGACGCTGAGCGGTCCCGCAGAAATGGTATTCGCTAAGTTGACGGCAGCACCGAATACCACCGGTTCAATTATAGTTTCTTCACCATCAACTAACGATACAAGGACGATCACGGTCAATGCTGAGGGAATGGTCGCATATTAAGTACACCTCGCATTCCTCCAGGGGATTTTCCCCGGTAGAGATTGTACTGGCGGTGACGGTATTTGGCTTTTTAGTTGTCGCACTTGCAGGTGCGCTGATATATGGCATGACCTCAACTGCTCAGGCAGGCGACAGGGCACGGGCTGTCATGCTTGCCGAAGAGGGCACAGAGGCGGTACGCAATATCCGCGATGCCAGCTACGCAAACCTCATAAGCGGCACCTACGGACTCGCGCAAAGCGGAAACATATGGACACTTTCCGGTACGTCAGATACGAGTGGTATTTACACGCGACAAATTATCGTTGCGGACAACGGCACCGACCGCAAGACGGTGACCACGCGCATCACTTGGACGCAGGGTTCGGTGACTCGACAGTTTGATGCGGTGACTCAGCTCACGAACTGGGCAGCCATAATCAAAACGTGGGCAAATGCAGCTATGGTAAAAACGCTCGATCTGACCGGCACGCTGGATGGTCTTAAGATTGCAACCCAGGGGAACTATGCCTATGTGGTGCGCGCTGACGGTACGCCGGACTTTATGATTATTAATATGACTG
>JAQGGU010000107.1 GCA_028289265.1 Candidatus Saccharimonadota bacterium
GACCAAAGTACATTTCGAGTTACAGTAAAATTACCAATACGGCTCTTTAGCTCAGTTGG
The DNA here is from genome assembly GCA_028289265.1 of Candidatus Saccharimonadota bacterium. Taxonomy (GTDB): domain Bacteria; phylum Patescibacteriota; class Saccharimonadia; order Saccharimonadales; family UBA4665; genus UBA4665. Next base: position 60 of record JAQGGU010000107.1, read on the forward strand.
TAGAGCAGAGGCTTGAAGAGCCTCGTGTCCCCAGTTCGAGTCTGGGAGGAGCCACCAAAGAAAATACCCCAAGCGAAATGCTGGGGTATTTTCTTTGGCAGAGCATTCTGCTCTGGACTCGAATTGGGATACGGCGAAGCCGCCAGTTCGCTAATCGAGAGCTCTCGCAGGAGTTTGCTCTGAGAAAGCACGAAGATTATACAAAGTATTCTGGGAGGAGCCACCAAAGTATTTAAAATAAGCATAAGCGGTGTATTATGAAGATGCATGATGTGGCATCCTGAATCGGGTACTAAAGTAATACTGGAAGATCCTCAAGGACGTATTCTCGCTTGTCAGCGCGATAATAATCCTGCTATACCATTTCCTGATTTATGGGACTTTCCCGGAGGGGGAGCAGAACCAGGAGAAACACTTCTTCAATGCGGTATACGCGAGCTGGAGGAGGAGTTTGGACTTATAGGTGTAGATATCGTCATGTTGGATGAAATACCGAGCAGTGAGACTCCAGGGAAGATAATGGGGCGAGCCTATGGTCGGCTCACCGCGCGGCAGGTGGGAAGCATCGTTTTTGGCTCAGAAGGTCAAAGGTTCGGCTTTTTCACTGACCATGAAATAGTAGAGCTTAACTTTGTGCCGCAACTTAAAAACTATGTGATTGCAATGAGAAGACGATTTAACGGGGTGGAAGCTCTTGAACAAACTGCCTAATAGTAGTACAATCATTCGAGTTATGCGGGTCTAGCTCAGTTGTTTAGAGCGCGTCCTTGCCAAGGACGAGGCCAGGGGTTAGAGTCCCCTGACCCGCACCATGAAAAGAGTCGGTCCTTTGTGACCGGCTTTTTTCATGCTCTTGAGTTAGTGGCGGGCTCTAACCCCTAGCCTCGTGGGTAGAATTAATGGCCAGTGCTGGACTGCTCAGCAAGCTCGCTCTAACTTTGATAAGAGCGTTGTACTGAAGTGGTATAGCTTCGCAGTATAGTTATACTTTCGTCAATAATGCTGCGCCAATTTATTTGCTATGATAAGAATGTGAAAACAGAAACTACGCATACAACGATCATTATCCGCATTGTGCTCACAACTGCGTTAGTATTGCTGATGCCCTTATTAGCGATGCAGTTTACCGATGAAGTGAAGTGGGATTTGACGGATTTCGCTACCATTGGCGCCCTACTGATCGGGGGTGGTCTCATATTTGAGGCGGTAACGACAAGGGTCGATGCTAAGTATCGAGCCGTTATCGCCATTGCGGTTGCTGCAGCAGTCCTCCTCGTGTGGATAGAATTTGCAGTTGGCATCTTCGGGACACCGTTCAGTGGATCTTAGTACGGTTACACTTTCGCTAATAATGCTGCACCATTTAAACCCAAACGATTTTGAAACAGTATAGTTTCTAGCTAAAGAGGCCACCAGGGTCTCTTTTTGTTATGATGAAGTAATGCGAGTTTCATTAGTTCAGGTCAATGCATTCACTGCCAATTCAACCGGAGGTAACCCTGCGGGAGTTGTCCTAGGTGCCGATAGCTTAACCGACTCCCAAATGCTCGGCATTGCTAAACAAGTTGCCTTTTCAGAAACTGCGTTTATCACAAGTAACTCATCTGCCACGAAAAACGTGAGGTTCTTTACCCCGACAGAAGAAGTTGACTTATGCGGTCACGCCACTATTGGGAGCTGGTCGTATATGTTTCGGAAAGGGCTAATTCAGAGTGGTAGGCATACCCAAAATACAAAAGCAGGACTCCTGAAGGTTGAAATTCGTGATGGAGGCCGAGTCTATATGGAGCAAACGAACGCTGGTTTCTTCGATGAGATAAATTCTGCCGAAGTTGCCGCTATCCTTCGTATTGGTACATCAGACCTTCGCCCCGACCTAAAACCGCAAATTGTATCAACCGGGCTACGGGATTTGCTTGTGCCGGTTGCCAGCGAAGATGTGTTGAATAGCATAAACCCTGATTTTGATGCTATGACCGAAATGAGCAAAAGATATGGCATTGTCGGATTTCACGTATTCGCCCTTTTGCCTAATCAGTTATCTGTGGCGGTTGCTCGTAATTTCGCTCCTTTATTTGGCATTGACGAAGAGTCGGCAACTGGCACCTCTAACGGAGCTTTGTTTTGCTACTTGCGTGAACACAAAGAACTCCCTCCAAGCCAAGCTGAGTATCGGATTGAGCAGGGAAAAACAATGAACCAGCTTTCATATATATACGGTAATTTTAAGAACGATATAGTCTGGATCGGCGGAACGGCTTCCGTTGTTAAAGAATTCGAACTTAGCATATAAAATCATTTCAGCATACTGTCCGATAAATTAAACTCCTTTACTAAACGCGCTAATCTGTAATCGTCTAAATTTCTTGGGTTATCGGTTAGAAATACGCCAGCTATCCGGCGCCAAACAAAAAGCCCCAGCATTGCTGGGGCTTTTTGTTTGGTGCGGTTTAGTATTTCTTAACCCGCGTCTGGATTAACGATCGACACAGCCAGTGGTACGATATCTCACATTTATGAAAGACATAAAACGTTACTATATACCTGTCCGTAAATGGGGAGTTGCGATGACCGCTAATACGCCTAAGCATTCTGACAGTGAGGCTGCTACCGGATTGCAAGTCCAGGAGCCGACGATACCCGGTATAACTACAGTTACGCTCCGGCCGATTGCGTCGCCCATGCCGCTCGGACTGTTTACGCTTGCTATTGCTTCGGCCGTCGTCTCCGCGGTGGAGGTGGGAATTATTCCGGAGAGCAGTTTTCGGGCAGTATCACTGATCATTGCTCCGGCATTTTTACTACAGCTGGTAGCTGCTATATTTGCTTTTCTGAGCAGGGATACTATTGCAGCAACAGTACTTGCCAGCTTTGCTAGTACCTGGTTGGTAGGCGCGCTTGCCTTTTTTATTAATCCGCCAGATATCGGGAAGGCGCTGGGCATATATTACTTTGTTTTTTCAATTTTTGTTTTGTTGATTCTCAGTCTCGCAAAGTCTAAGTTGGTATTAAGCGCCATAATGGTCTGTGCGGTACTACGATTTGTGTCCAGTGGTATTTATGAGTTTACCAATTCCTCTGCCGCAGGACTAGTAGCGGGAATAGTGGGGTTCGTTTTGACAATCGTAGCTTTGTATGGCGCACATTCCTTACTTGCGGAGGATGTAACCGGCCGTGCGCCATTTCCTGTCGGCCGCAGTGGAATGGCGCGTGCAGCGATGGAAGGACCGCTCTCTCAGCAGCTGGAAGGGTTGGAGCATTCGGCTGGCGTTCGTCGTACGTTATAGTGCCGCTAGTATTGGTCTATCCCACCTTAGGCTATTGATCTGCTTGATACATAGCTCGCGAGAGTCGCATGATCAACATTCGCTCCAAACGCATCATGTCCTGGCTCCAGCCGCCTACCGGCTGAAAGCCCTCCGATCAGTAGAGGATCAAACCCTAAATCATCGATAA
>JAQGGU010000085.1 GCA_028289265.1 Candidatus Saccharimonadota bacterium
GTCCTATCAACGGCAAGGGCATCGATGGTCATGCCTTCCGGAACGACTCCAATCGTCTGTTTCATACGAACTACCAAGTTACTAAACAAACCGAAAGCTTCTTCTACGTCAGTAACCGCGTCCTCAACACCCATGCTGGCGTTGATGATGGCTGGCAGACTGACGAGATCCTCTTCCTCAGGAAACTTGAGGGCGACGGGGGTGTTGTGACCATCATATACTACCTCGCTGTCCTGCAAACCCGTCTCATGAAGCGCCTCGGAAATATGAAAGTCATAATCTGTAGTGGGCATCAAATACGTTGCCCCCTCGTGGTCCATAAGCGTGATAGCAGCCAGATCATTCCTGAGTGCTGTCGGAGGGTTGACCTCATTAAGAACAGGCGCAGAAGGCCACAAATCGCGGATCTCACGCTTATTATGTTGTGGGGTTTCGCTAATGGTAGATATCCTTATGATTATTGAAGTGATTTATATACTATAATGTACTACATAATCAATGAATTGTCAATGTGCTTATGCCGTTCCGATTCCCCTGTTCACATCGTGGTAAACTGGAGTAATGACACAAGCCACACTTATAGGAGCTCCGCTCGATCTTGGCGCCGAAAACCTTGGCGTCGACATCGGACCGAATGCTTTTAGATACCAGCACCTTATTCAGAAACTTGCTACCGCCGACCTTGAGGTACATGACAATGGCAATATAAGCGTCACTGAGCGCAAGAAACTACAGCCTGGGAATCCTCGCCTGAAATACGCCGCGGAAATTATCCGCGTTAACGAAGAACTCGCCAGGCAGACAGAAGAGGCTATCCGCGGAGGCAATAAAGCCATCGTCCTGGGTGGAGACCATTCACTCACACTTGGTACAGTTAGCGGCGCATCAGCTGCAGTCGACGGCAATATAGGCGTTATTTACTTTGATGCCCATGGCGACATGAACACCGATGAGACGACACTTTCCGGCAACATCCACGGCATGCACTTGGCCTCTCTTATGGGTTTTGGTGCACCTGAGTTGGCTCATGCCTATGGCGAGCGGGTAAAACTGCCCAAAGAAAACCTATTGCATGTCGGCGGCAGCGACTTCGACCAGGCAGAAATTGATCTGATTGAACGCGAAAAACTGCAGACATTCACTCTATTTGACCTGCTCACTTCAAACCTCGCTCCCCTTTTAGCCAAAATTGACGAGCTGGCTTCACGCGTACCAAACATATGGGTGAGCCTCGATTTGGATTCTATTGATCGTGTCTACGCTCCCGGAGCCGGCATGCCTAACCCCAAGGGACTTACTTACCGCGAGATCGCGACTATCGCCGAATATATCGGTCGCGAATGTAACGTCGTCGGTGTTGACGTCGTTGAATACAATCCGCTGCAGGATGAGCAAAACAAGACTGCCGAACTCGGCATCGAACTCATCGCCAAGTTCCTCGGCAAAGAATACAGCTGGTACACCGGCTACATGTCCCGCAACCAAGTCGGCTGATTCAACAACACCATTCTCGACATTACCCCTGTTATTTATTATCATACTAATAACATGACCGGGCCAGAAAATAATCATGAAGAGAACGAGACACCGATTGAAGAATCGGAGTCTACCCGTATACTGCGGGAAGCCTTCGGATTATTAAGTGAATATGGTTTCGATACTACCGTGACCGACAAAGGCGACCATACGGAAATCGAGGGTCCGGACACCGAACCGCCCGCTACGCAGCCCTAGATTTGGGCAACATAAATGGCTTGACTACTTCACTCACTAGCGGCAGCTGAGCCACAGGGCTTTGATATCTGCCGCTGGCATAGACTTGTCGCAAGCTTCTAGCAATATCGAATATGGTCCGCATACTTACATTTCGCGCGGCTACAACGTCTATTGCAGGGTGATAATTTCTCTCTCCCTCGCTACCCATTTTCATTTGCCACAGGCGTGAGCCAACCACATGATCGTCGCGTGTCACCCGTGTATGCACGAGGTCAAAAGAGCGCTTACGAAGCGTGCCTCCTGGATGCATGGGATGTTCTTCGCTATCGAAAGCTGTGCGTATTTGGCTATGGTCACCCTTGAGATCAGACGAAAGATACACGAGGTGCCTTACGGTAATAGTAGTCAGAAGTTCAAAAGCGTTACCAGACAAATTCCTGGGTTGGCCTCCTTTGTCCAGTAAATCTTCATACCGTAACAAATCTTCAGCCTGCCCTCGCAGTAAGCCGGCGGCCTCTCGGCGATATGCCTTAACTCCCTGCCTCGCCCGGCATGCACTGCGAATATTCTGGCTCAAGCGATGGAAGTTGATATCGGCTAAAAGCTGGCCGGTATGAATCTTTTCTTTATCCCAAGGTGTATCGGCTCTGTAGTTTCGTCCGTACATAGCCCCAGCTACTTCTAATAATGCTGTCTGGCGGGCGCTATCCCGCTCTACCAGAGCAGCCTTGTGTACGAGTTGGCTTCCAAGTTTTAAAGCTCGTGACGGTTTCTGGTCCGTCATATCACCCAGCTGTTCGGCTACGTCAAGAAACGCTTCAGGGACATTCTTAGGATCGGGTATCCTCACTACCGGGAACTCACTGGGGCCGCCCTCATGATTCGTCCTGAGCAATATGGCTGCACCCCTCAGCAAATCACCTTCACCATACTGCATATGATTGAACGACCCTAATGATGAGTCCCATGCAAGTACGGCTTTGTATGGAAAAGTGTCGTCTGGTTCTCGTACGAATGCAGCACCAACAAGAGTGGCCCTATGAAGTGCCTTGGCACCTAGTAAGTCCGGGTCGGCAGCATCGTGCCGAGCCCAATAGTCGAGATAGTTTTGGCCACCTTCAATGGGCGCAGGAACTTCCAACGACGTAAAAGACACAGAAGGAGACGACTCACTCATTACTTTACGCTTACGCTTACTTTATAAGATAATTATATCTTATACTAGCATATTGTCAAATGTAATTAAATGGTTACTTGGGCGTTCTTTTAAGCGATATAACTGCCTTGTGCGCGGTGCCGATCTCGTCCCATTTGTGTTCGCCGTCTTTGCGCTCGATGGTCTTCTCGTGGCCCTTACCGAGTAAAAGCACAGTATCCCCTTTGCCGGCACGCTTGATGGCATATGTAATGGCTTCGGTGCGGTCGTGGATCAGGAAGAGGTCGCGCTCTCGGACTTTGCCTTCCTTTTCTGCTCCTTGGGCTATCTGCTCCATGATGTGGTAGCCGTCAGCGTCGCGGTCGTCTTCTTCAGTGACGATAACTTCGTCGGCATATTTACCGGCCAAGCGGCCCTGCACGCCGCGCTTCTTCTCGTCGCGCCGACCAGCAGAACCGAACATGACGATCAGCTTGCCCTTTACGACGGGTCTGAGATCTTTGAATAATTTTTCGAAAGCGTCCGGGGTGTGCGCGAAGTCGACGATGACACTAAAATCTTGGCCTTCTTCGATGGTAGTCATGCGGCCTTCGACTCCTTCCAGCGCAGCAATCCCCTTCTCTATTTGTTCGTCAGTAAGTCCGACGGCGATTCCGGCACCCACAGCTGCCAAGGCATTTGATATATTGAACGAACCCGGCAGGTTTACCTTGATATTCAGTTCCCTACTTTCGTATTTAGCGATAAAAGTGCTGCCGTGGGGAGTAGAGACGATATCTGTCGCCTGCAGCTGTCCTTCCTTCAGGCCATAAGTGATAGGGAATGGTACAGCACCAGCGAAGTGACTAACTGAAGGATCTTCGGCATTCACGATGCCGGTACGGAGGCCTTTCTTATTCTTTGCGGCTAGTTCAAATAATTTGACCTTGGCCTTCCGGTAGTCCTCAAACGACTTGTGCCAACCAGAGTCATCTTCAGTAAGGTTCGTCATAACTGCCACAGAATACGGCACACCCCATACACGGTTCTGGGCTAGTGCCTGCGATGTCGTCTCAAGCACGAGCCACTCAACTCCTTGTCCCCGCATCCATTTGAGCCGCTTCATGAGCTCCGGCTGCGACACGCTGGTCATGTGGTGCATCTGCGGCTGCACCTTCCTGCCTGCTCCATATGCAACGGTCGTCATGAAGCCCGTCTTATAGCCGGCTTCGTGTAACATACGATGGATCATGTATGTAGTAGAGGTTTTACCATTGGTGCCGGTCACGCCGATGACTTTCATGCCCCGTCCGGGGAAACCATTAATTGTGTTCAGCAGTACTGCTTCGCCCAGGTGCCCGTAAGGCTCAATGGCCGGAAAGAGGCCGGTTGGTATTACTTTTTTAACTATTTTTCGTATATCCATAAGTGTAAGTATACCCTGTTCCAACTTAAGACCCCCAGCTATTACTACTGGGGGTCTTAAGTTATCACTAGTGTCTATATTTTATCAGCGCTCTCGGCGAGTTCGCCTAAAAGTATGTCGTACTCATCCTGAGCGATCTGTTCGAACTCAGGAATATTCTTCTGCAACCACGCGGTTGTTTCTTCCTGGTCACCATTTTTAGAGAGCTCCATGAGGTGCTTTGCCTGGTCATCATCAAGCAAATCGATGACCGTCATGCCGACTCGCTCGTTAAGTGTTGTCTCGAAGTGTTCGACAAGAACCTGCTCCTCATCATCACTTTTGTGAATACCGAGGTCATGCAATGTAGCAGTAGTAATGAGATTCATATTTTATATTCCTTTTTGTTTTTATGCTTGGTTCAAGCTTATTCTACTCTGATTCGCCGCGCATAGCCTTAAGGCGCTGCTCGGTATCAAACTGGCGGTTCATGCGGTGCGCTTCTTTAAGCATGGCCTTATTAGCCTTCTTGCCAGCACGTTGAGCACTGTGTTTCTGAACACCAGCGCGGATATCAACCACATTCTCGTGCATAAGTCCGACAGTCTCCATGGCGTATTCCTTACTGGCAATAACCTTGGTGCGGCCGTAGTCCATTGTCTTTTCAGTGCCATGAGCTACCTTGTCGACACCGTAGCGCACACCCTTAGCGGCAACTTCAGTGGCAATCGCGCCCGTACCGAGTACGGCGAGACCGCTGAACTTCAAGGCTTCCTTGCCTACGCGTCCGGCGCGGTTCACGCCATTCTTTGAGGTTTCGTATTTGCGGGCTGTGCCTCCGGTAACCTTCTCGGAGCGATTCTTTACTGTGGTAAGGAGTGTATCCTTACGTGCTCGAGCCGATTCTGAACGAGCCTTGAGGAAGTTACGGAAACTGTTAATTCCCTTCTTGCTCGCTTCAGTTACAGCAGAAAATGTCTCTGACAATTTTGTCCCAGCAGTTTGCGTAGCAGTAATAACAGAGTTGCCTACGAGGCGAGCTGCTTCTTTACCACGCTCAACACGGTTGACATCATTTTCATTAGATGCTGGGCTGATACCAGCTTCTTCAGCTAGGTCAGCGGATCGGTTAACAGGGTCTAACGCTAAAATCGAGTCTTCAGCAGTTGTTTCCCGAACGGTGACATCAATTGTTTCTACGGGTGTTTCGAAAGATTTAACTACGACTAAATGTGGGTCGATTGTTGCGGCGTGTCGACCATAAGTATTAGGGTCAAGACTGCTTTGAGGTGCTTGTTCTGCTACTGACATGATTCTTCCTTCTATCTATACTTACTAAATTATTTTTGTTTTGTTGGTTGTGTTTAACTGCCATATAGTAGCAAAAAGCTAGTGATTTGTCAATAGTACTGACCTGTTTTTGTGCTTATGGCAAATATAGATGCTATTAATCGTGTTATGCTATATGCATAGTGAAGGTTTTGGGCATTGAGACGAGTTGCGACGAAACGGCTGCTTCCGTAGTAGAAGACGGCCGTGTTTTACTGTCCAATGTCGTTGCTAGCAGCATGGATCTGCATGCCCAGTACGGGGGTGTGGTGCCAGAGATCGCCGCGCGCAGCCATATCGAGGCAATAACTCCTGTCATCAGCGAAGCACTTGAGACAGCAAAGTGCACCTGGGATGATATCGATGCCATCGCCGTAACATACGGAGCCGGACTCGGCGGCAGCCTGCTTATCGGAGTACTAACCGCGCGGTCGTTGGCCATTGCCTACGATAAGCCCCTTTACGCCATCAACCACGTCGAAGGACACCTCTACGCAAATTTTCTGACGGATACTACCCTTCCCTCCTATGTATTACCCGGCAAGCAACCGGAATTCCCCGTACTTGGTCTCATCGTATCAGGCGGACACAGTCAATTGGTGTATTTCCGGGATCATTTTGATTACACCTTACTGGGACAGACCAATGATGACGCCATCGGCGAAGCTTTTGATAAGGTAGCCAAGATCCTTGGCCTCCCCTACCCTGGCGGACCTTCTGTCAGCAAAAAAGCCCTCGAGGGTAACCCGCAGGCCTTCGCACTTCCAAAAGCAAAGCTTACCAATAAGTACGACTTTTCTTTTTCAGGACTTAAAACAGCGGTACTACGCCTTGCCCAGGAGCAAATCGGTGAAGACTTCACTTTCCCCTCCACTGCCCTGTCCGACCGCTTATCGGAAAGCCAAAAAGCTGACATTGCGGCTAGCTTCCAGCGTATCGCCGTGGAAACAGTAGTGGATAAAGCCGTACTTGCCTACGAAGAATTCCAGCCCAAGACCGTTATCATCGGCGGCGGCGTGGCAAGCAGTCCGGAACTTCGCCGGCAACTATCAGAAAGACTTCCCTTACCTCTTACATATACTGATCCAAAACTTTGTACAGACAATGGCGCCATGATTGCCACACTCGGCTGCTACAAGGCTATGCTCGGAGCCGATGCATCAGACCCCTACACCCTTGACATCGCCCCTAACCTCTCAATGTAGGTATAGGCGGCTCAACGTAGGCTATTCCAACGAATAACTCGGAAGCTCCCTGCCGGCTATTATTACGCCTGGGCTGAAACTCTTCGGGGATCTGGGCCACTCCTTCGCGGGCTAAGGCCTCCCATACCTCCACATCGCGTTCATGCTCAGCAAAAGGATCATTCATAAATATCTCCCCGTGTCCAAGCGTCGTGTCCTCGATAGCCAATAGGTACGCTGCGAGGCGCACTTCCCTGTCTAAATGCCTGTCCGTTACTTCAAGGCGGGTAAAATACCGCCTGGCGTTAGGCGCCCGCACAATGGTAGCCTGCCCAGCCCCTCCATGGGTCGCATCTATTAGGAGATAATTGTCTGTAATGACATGGAAACTAGGCCTGATATCAGGCACCAAGACAACTTCTGGCAGCTTATTGTCCGGATCTACGGCCTCTCTCACAAAGCTCGTCTCTAATCTGTGAATTTCTCGTGCCATAGCTTCCCTTTCAAGGCAAGTATAGCAAATTTTAGTTCATATTTTGTACAGTTTGACACCAGTTCCCTATCGGGGTTATGCTTAGAGGGTCAAAAACAAAAAGTCCGTCGTACATATAACTGTACAGAGAAAACTTGCACATAGTTGCAGACCTCGCACATAGTTTGCGGACGAAAATTTGTTCCGGTGGACGGAATGTCAGGAAAGGGAATTAAACAAAGGGCTTTTCATGTGAAAAGGCTTATGTTTAGTGCGCTTTTCACGTGGAATTAGCATAAACATTACAGAGGTGGGAAATTACCCTCTTAGGTGTTATGCTAATTGTAGTTAATGGGACTATTTTAAAGAGAGACGTGTATGAAATTGCCGAAAATTTACGAACCAGGTTTATACGAAAATGATATCTACGCCTTATGGGAACGCGCCGAGGCTTTTAAGCCGTCAGGGAAGGGCGATCCATACACGATCGTCATGCCACCGCCAAACGCGAATGGCAACCTGCACATTGGTCACGAACTAACTGCCGCCCTTGAGGATATCGCAGCTCGCTACCACCGCTTAAAAGGCGATAATACTTTACTTCTGCCAGGCGCAGACCATGCTGGCTTTGAAACACAATCAGTTTACGAAAAACACCTAGCCAAAGAAGGGAAGAGCCGCTTTGATTTCTCGCGCGAGGAGCTGTACCGCCAAATATGGGATTTTGTAGCCCTGAACAGGGATAATTTTGAGATGCAAATGCGTCGTATGGGAGTTAGCTGCGACTGGTCGCGTTTTACCTTTACGCTTGACGATAAAATCGTTAAAACTGCTTATCACACTTTCAAAAAAATGTGGGATGAAGGCCGTATTTACAGAGGCGAGCGCTTAGTCAACTTCTGTACCTTCCATGGCACGGCCTTTGCCGACATCGAAGTGGTGTACAAGGAAGAAAAAAGTAAACTGTGGTATCTGAAGTATCCACTGACTGATGGCAGCGGAGAGATCATTGTCGCCACCACCCGTCCGGAGACTATGTTTGGCGACACTGCTGTCGCCGTCCATCCGAATGACCAAACCTATGCCAAATATATTGGTAAAACGGTTAAACTACCCCTTACAAAAAGGGAAATCCCCGTCATTGCTGACGACTTTGTAGACCCGCAGTTTGGCACCGGTGCCGTCAAGATCACGCCAGCCCACGACCAGAACGACTATGACGCCGGCCAACGCCACGACTTGCCAAAAATCACCGTCATCCACACCGACGGAACGCTCAACGACGAAGTGCCGGAAGCATACCGTGGTATGCCGGTCCTCGAGGCGCGCGAACGCGTAGCCAAAGATTTGAAAGAGCAGGGGATACTTGAAAAGACTGAAGACTACGCGCACAACGTCGGACACTGTTACAAGTGCAACACCGTTATCCAGCCACTGCTCCGCGAACAATGGTTTGTCGATATGCAGCCGCTCGCTCGTGACGCCATCAAGGTATTGAAGGCGGACAAGATTAAGTTTTATCCGGATGCCAAGAAAGACCAGCTGGTCACATACCTGGAGGGCCTGCGCGACTGGAACATCTCGCGGCAGATAGCATGGGGTATTCCTATCCCGGCATTCCAGAATGTCGACGATCCTGACGATTGGATTTATGACGAAAGGGTAGGGGAAGAACTGATAACTATCGGCGACAAGACCTACCACCGCGATCCTGACGTCTTCGATACCTGGTTCTCCAGCAGCTCCTGGCCCTACGCCACACTTGGTTACCCGGACAGCGACGACTTCAAGACGTTCTATCCGACTGGCCTCATGGAAACTGGCGGAGAAATCCTTTACCCATGGGTCTCCCGCATGGTCATGCTGGGGTTGTACGTAACGGGTGATATTCCTTTCAAAGAAGTCTACATCCATGGCTATGTCATGGCCGAAGACGGCTCAAAGATGAGCAAGTCCGTCGGCAATGTAGTCGACCCGCTACCTGTCATTGAGCAGTACGGATCTGACGCGCTGCGCATGGGTATCATTAGCGGCCGCAGCCCGGCCGTCAACCGCGGCTACGACACGCGTAAGGTGGAAGAAGCCCGTAACTTCGCTAACAAGCTATGGAACGTCGCTCGCTTTATCGAAGATATCGTCGGCGATGAATTCAGCGGGAAGGGAAGCTGCAAACCGCAAACTGCGGCCGACCATTGGATGTTGAGAGAATTACAACGAACAGACGAGTTAATCTCTTCCCACTTGGACGAGTACCGCTTCAGCGAAGCCTATGACGTTTTGTACCATTTCGTATGGGACGACTTCGCCGACTGGTACATCGAGGCCAGCAAGTCTGCACCAAACAAGGCGTTACTGGCCTATGCCTTAGAAAATATTCTCAAACTCGCGCATCCTTTTGCGCCGTTTGTTACTGAAACTATTTGGCAGACCTTAGCGTGGGAAGGGAATAGCATTTTAGCTAAAGCTTCCTGGCCCGAGAAGTCGCGCTATGACGATGGTGAGGCTGACATTTTCAATGAGATCAAAGCAATCGTCATGGAAACTCGCTTCATTACCACGGCACTCCGCGTCCAAGGGGCAACGCTCTATTACACCAATGTATCATTCCTGACAGACAATGCCGAGCTCATAACACGTTTGGCGCGCTTGAACGCCGTCACAGAAGTCACCGATGGCACTGGGCTGTACCTGACGAGCACTAAGTACCGCAGTTGGCTGGATATCGATGCCGACACCGCTCGGGGCTATCAAAAGCAACTCGGCGAGAAGCGGGACGCCCAGGAGCAAGTCATCAAGCGCCTGGAAGGCCGCTTAGCTAATAAGTCATATGTCGACAATGCCCCAAAAAAAGTAGTTGATGAGACAAAGCAGCAGCTCGAAGATGCTAAAGGACAGCTCGAAGCCCTCACCAAAGAATACGAACGCTTCGGCACGGAATAACTATGAGCGGCCCGAATGACGGGATTATGAGATTACTCCAAACTGCCCGGCACGCTGCTATGGCCACTGTCAATAATGATGGCTCTCCGCACAATACCCCATTCTTGTTCTTGCATGACGAAGGTTTTGCCAAAATATTTTGGAGTTCGCACCTAGAATCACAACATTCACAGAATATACTCCGTACGGGACAGATTTTTGTAGTAGTCTACGATGTCCTAGAAAAAGGCGGGGTATACTTTCGTGCGAACAATGGGCGCATTCTCGAAGACGAGGAGCTAAAACTTGCGCTCGACACTCATAACGCCATTCGAGCCCAGGACAACAAAAGAGCCCTCACAGCCAGCTATTACACTGGAGACGCTCCGCAAAAGATGTGGGGTGCCGATATTTCAGAAATTTGGATCAATGATGTCCTGCGGGATGACTCCGGACTTGTTGTTAAGGACTTCCGACAAAAAGTATCACCCGAAGATTTAATCTCATAAAAACTACCTATACAACAGCGGGCTCGAGAGAGCCGCGGATGCGGGGGATGGTTTCTTCGGGGTGATAGTCGTCGCACCACAGGACATGCCAACCAAGTTTGTCAGCCGTCATGATATTTGGCCGAGAATCGTCAATGAAGAGTATTTCCTCGGGCTTTACACCAGCACGCTCAGCAGCTATTTCAAATATCTTTGTCTCAGGTTTGATGGCACCGACTTCTGAAGAGTCAATAATAACGTCGTAGTCGACATCCGGCAGAATGCCACGGGCGCGCATTGCAAGAACAAAGCCCGGCATGATATTTGTCAGCAGCCCAACCCTATAATGCGCGGCGGTCCAGCGGACAAGCTCGTCCATGCCCCTTACGGGCTCAACACTGTCCAGATAATAAGCCTCCCAGTCCAAAGTGGGCATACCCACCCGCTCGGCAAACCGCCGATTGAATTCATCCATCGACATAGCTCCACGGCAGACGTCGTCGTTATACTGCCAATAGGTCGTCTCAATGACATCGGCCGATACACCGCTCTCCTCGGCCAACCGCATAAATGCGCGATGAAAGAAGTGCACCAGGCAGCCGTTGATATCAAAGTAAACAAAGCGCACACCGCTCTTCGAAACTGCTTTACTGGCCTTATTTGTAGAAACTAGCGGCGGCGCCACTGAATGTCCCATAAGCTGGTCCAGTGAAATACCAAGAGCTGTAGAGATGTGCTGAATAGTGAATATTGAGGGGGACTTGATGGCACCGCGTTCTATCTTAGCAAGGGTAGAGTAGCTTATATTAGCCTTATGGCACAACGCTTGCTGCGTCAGTCCGCTCGCACGGCGCGCTTCCTGCAATCTTTGGCCCAACCCCTTCTCATCCATAGCCGTATCATACCAGTTTTAACCATAATTGGAAAGATAACTAGCACGATAATACTACAGTCGAGGATAAGCCACCTCTATTAACCTCGCAAAGTAGTGCTTGAGTGAAAAGATAAGATATTAGAAACCGAGGACAAGTTTAAGTAGCGAAAAGATAACAAGGAACATAATCGCACCGGCCAGGGCGGCAAGAGCGAAATTGGACTGGGGACTAGCGTTACCGTTTGCCCGGGCCAATTTGTTGTACGACCAGGCTGTCACGCCGACGGCGAGTATAAGGGAAAGTAACCAGGTAGGCATAATATAAGCAGTTTACCATTTATTAGGTATTCGCCCAAGACGTACATATATGAACGGCCAGCTAAAACTTCAGCTTCTCTGCCATAGCTGCCAACGCGGCGTGGTCGGGCTCGGCATGCGGCTTGGGCGTACGGGCAAATTCTTCCGAAGTAGAAAAGGGGATTAAGTGTACGTGGGCGTGCGGCACATCGGTTCCGATGACCTTTACCCCCACATACGGCACTGGTAGGATTTCGCGCTGGCGTCGAGCAACTTTTTTGGCCGTCGCCATGAACGCCTCATAGTCCTCGTCCGCTAAATCCCAAAGGAACTCTACCTGTTTTTTAGGAATAACCAAGGCGTGGCCCAGTTGAGAGGAATAAATATCAAGAAATACCAATGTTTTTTCATCTTCATAAATTTTGTGGGCGGGAATCTCCCCCTTGATGATCTTCGTAAATATACTGTCTTCCATATAAATGATTGTACTACTTTGCGGTACAATACAAACTATGCCGGAAAGACGCTTTTCTTTTTCCTTTCTCATAATAAGTACACTACTGACCATCGCGCTCGGGGGTTGGGTCATCACCTCTGCGCTGACTCGGACGGTCGGCCAGCCTGAGCAGGCAAAAGATTTACTCAATAAAAGTGGTTTATACCAGGCAATTATCCCGCAGCAGGTGGCCGATGCACAGAAAGCCAACCCTTCACTATCTGGTATACCCTTGGATAATCCGGAAATACAAAAAATCCTCGCCACTTCTTTGGATACGCAAAAACTCCAGAACGAAGGCGATAAAGCCGTTGATGCCGTGTATGCATGGCTTGAAGGGAAGAGCGGCGAGCCTCGTATTGATATATCTGTTATGGCCGACCAGGAATCATTGGCACAGGCAGCCGGAGACTACGCCGCTAAACATGCAGCATCCCTACCAGCCTGCGGCCCTGGCGAAGCTGACTATGCCGCCTTTGCCGACAACCCGCTCTCTGCGACTTGCTTGCCGGTAGGCATAAGCCCGGAAATCGTTCAAAGTAACGTCGAACAAGCCGTCGCCAATAACCCAGCACTCGGCACGAGCACACAGCTGACAGAGAACGACCTCAAACTGGCCAATGGAAAGACCATTATGGAGAGCTTCAATAGCGCTCCCGTTTGGTATCAGCGCGCCCGATTATTACCTCTGATTTTTATCACTATTGCCGCTATCTGCGTAGTGCTATTACTTCTGATACTCAAGACTGAACAAGGTGTTAGATCAGCTGGCAAACATTTCCTAAGCGTGGGTATTACATTTGCTCTCGTCGCCATCGCACTAGCCTGGGGACTCGAAAAGTTATTCAGCACATTTATACCGAAGAGCGATAATCCGAACGTTGGCGACGCCCTCATGAAGTTATCGACGCTCTTTAACGCGGCGCTGCGTGACAATATGGTGCTCGTCAGCCTATATCTTGTAGCAGCCGGAGCCATCTTCTTGATTTGCGCTCTACTACTAAGGCGAATGAAGCGGAGTACGGCCGGTACAACAACGCCCGAAGCCCCGACGGATACCCGTACGCCAGCACCACCCAAGACCACTTTCGTTCCTGCAGCAAAGCCTGCTACTAAAAAACCAGCGAAAGCAGCGCCAAAAAAGAAACCCGCTACACACAAGAAAAAGAAAGTAGAGTAAATTTAAGCACACCTCCGGGTCATCTTTCTCGACCCAACTCAGATGATTGAATGCTTATTCTCTTATGATGACAGGATCCATAAATCGTAAGGCTTCTGGTCCTTGGGAATCAACAGGGCAATGACTTTGAGCCTGGGATAGAGTCATGTTTATTTCTTTCTTTGTCATTATTCTTTCGGGGTAAGAAATTAACTGACTTCGGTCGGCTAAAGTTCAGCACAACCATATTGTTCAATAAAGCCAGGCTGCCATATAGTCTGCGGCCGCTCAACAACAAGCTTCAAGCTGGAGGCGCCATCCTGGCAAGCCTGGCGGGCAATATCTTTATAGACGCGCGCCTCAGGATACGGCGGCACATTCAGAGCGGTAAACGACCAACTACTAATAGGTATGGCCAGCTCTCCATCCTGGTTACTCTGCGATCCTGACAGGGCATTCTTATGAAAAGTAGTACTATCCTCAGGGCGTATAGTGAGCACGGCTTTCGCAATGTCACCAGAATACAACGCCGAAGACAGGTAGTTATCCCACTTTCCAAATAGGCTGAATACAGGCAGCAGGCCAAACATGACGAGCACGACGCCATGGTAGGCAAAGTTTCGATTCCAAACCAATTTCCTGAAGTGTACCGGAGCAATATTCCAGAATAATATGATATTAAACAGTATCATCGCTATGTTCCACGGCCAAACGACGCTGTTCCAATTCTGTCCGAACGGCCCCAGTAATGCCAGGATAGATAAATGCATCCCGACTGCCGCTAACACGGCGAGATTCCGAAACTTGCTAGTTAGCAAAGCGATACCGATGCTCATTTCAACAATCGGAATCATTACACCCGTCGCCTGCAAGTATGGATGCAATGCCACGGGCAGGTGACTGGTGATTGGCTGCAGCATCCAGGGGAAGATGTCGTGAATAAAAGCTTCGTTTACCTTGTGCAGGCCGCTCCAGATGTAGATTGTTGCCACTATCAAACGGCAGACGTTCAGAATGGGCTGTACGTTCTTGTCACTGGCGCGCCAGGAGAAAAAGCTCAGCGCCAACAGCATAGCACCGTATTGATATACCCATGGCTGCCAACGCATCTGGTCTAGCAGCGCGGCAACCACCAGTAATCCGGCAAGTACGTATATATAACGACGTGGCTGGCTACTAAAGATAATCGCCATCAGAGCACCCAATAAGCCTGCCGCCAGGATGAAATCATAAGGGTAGCCAATTGATAACCCGGCAAACAAGGGACTGAGTGGAAACCGCCTCTCGGATAACCAGAGCGGCGCCGACAATAGAATGCCGCTAATAAAACTAATTCCTAGTACGAACTTCGTCCAGTATAGCCGACTGGCGGCACCGCTCATGACGTGCCGATTTTTGGCTACGAATGTATACCCCATCGATAGTACGTGCTTGATCCCCGGCCACCGGCCAACCCGCGCTAGCCAAGCAAGGCGGGGGTATTCTTCGACTATCTTAAAGACGGCATCAATATTCTTGTATATCTTACCGTCATGATCTATAACATGCATTTCCTTCTCGGCTGCTTCCCGGGAAATATTTGCTGGCAGCGGCCCGGCGGACAAGTCCTGCATTATAAAATTAGATTTTTTTGATGAATGGTCAATCTTGCCTGCGATTCCTTGGCACATGGTACATAGGCCATCATAAAGTATGACTTTTTGACCAAGCTTGTCGTCCGAACTATTCTGTTTGCGCGTCATATTGTTCTATAAAGTCCTGTACAGGCCACAGCGGTTTGATACCTAAAGTATAGCAGCATTGTGGACCGCGGGATCGCATTGATCCGGGGGGAAGAGATGGTTCGATGAAGCGAATAATTTAGATCCTTTCGCATATAAAAAGACCCTACCTGCATAGAGTCTTTTTATTGGCTTTTTATTGGCGGAGAGGAAGGGATAATCGCACGACTCGACCACATGCTCGCTGCGAACAGCTGCGCGTGAGGCGTATCGACCGAACCCTCCGCTTCGCGGCACAGGTTCGAATGCTCTTTATCAGCAATATAAAAGGAGCCCTTAAGGACTCCTTTTATATTGGCGGAGAGGAAGGGATTCGAACCCTTGGTACCCTTGCGGGCACACTTGTTTTCGAGACAAGCCAATTCAACCACTCTTGCACCTCTCCTGGACTCCGATATTGTAGCAGATAAGCCAGGGGACCCGACAGGGTATTTAGGTCTAGCCATGAGGATAATTTTATGATAGGATAACCTCTGTTGCTTTTGCAGCCCAGCAAATTGAGTACCCGTAGCTCAGCTGGATAGAGCGTTGGCTTGCGGAGCCAAAGGCCGCAGGTTCGAATCCTGCCGGGTACACCAAAATAAATCCCTCAGCGAAAGCTGGGGGTTTTATTTTTGCCTCGTGAGAATTCCGGTTCTGCGGCTCGGATTTACAAAGTAAATACGAAAGCCGCAGGTTCGGTC
>JAQGGU010000086.1 GCA_028289265.1 Candidatus Saccharimonadota bacterium
GGCAATGGCGTTCGAATTCCCACCCCTCACACAAATAAAAATACCCTACGGGATGTAGGGTATTTTTATTTGGCGGAGGGAGAGGGATTCGAACCCTCGAGGGACTTGCGCCCCAACACGCTTTCCAAGCGTGCGCCATAGGCCACTAGGCGACCCCTCCGTATTTATGTAAATTGTAAATGATGCGTGCATACAAGGCCACTTCTCAGGCCTGAGTCTCTTCGCTAACACGATTCGTCTTAGGCCACTAGGCGACCCCTCCGTATTTTTCAAAATTTTCACTAGCGGCTAAGACCGCGGGGCTTAAAATTTTGACTTTGAATAGTATAGCGCAAAAATACTACATTTACACCTTGCGGTCAAAACGCTTACAGCGGTACACTAGGGTACAATGTCAATTATAGAACTTGAAGAGGTCAGCAAGCTGTATGGCTTTGGCGACGCTGCTAACGTAGCGCTCGACGAGGTCTCGCTTGCCATTGAAGAGGGTGAATTCGTCGCGGTTATGGGGCCGAGCGGCTCTGGCAAGTCCACGCTCATGAACATCATCGGCCTGCTCGACCGTCCTTCTCATGGCAAGTACTCCATTAATGGACGCGCGGTTGCCAAGTTGCGCCCCAACCAAGCAGCTAAATATCGCCGTGATACCATCGGCTTTATCTTCCAGTCATTCAATCTTTTGCCAAAGCTGACCGCTCTCGAAAACGTTGCCCTTCCCCTTGCCTACAAAGGCATGGGCTTGACCCGTCGCACTCGCCAGGCAAGCGACATGTTAGCGCGTGTCGGATTGCAGCACCGCGAATATTACTACCCTTGGCAGCTCAGCGGAGGCCAACGCCAGTGTATCGCTATCGCACGTGCGCTGGTAAATAATCCCAAACTTATAATTGCTGATGAACCTACCGGCAATCTGGATAGTGCTGGTTCACGTCTTGTTATGGAACTACTGAGTGAGATCCATAAAGCCGGCAACACTATCCTCTTCGTGACGCACAACCCCGAGCTCACACGCTATGCGACACGGGTCGTCTATATGCACGACGGCTCTATTGTGCAGGATGAAAAAACAAAGATTGGCGAAGTGGCAAAAACTGTCAAACGCGCCATGTACAATGTGCCCCAAACGACTGTCGAAGATGACCTGGCTGGCGTATCGGCACTCATGAAAGCAGTCCCCGGAAGCGATGAGGTGCAATCTGCTACTACCAAGAAAACCCGCAAAAAGCAGACGACGAGCCGCCGCAAACGAGGTTCGTCATGAGATCAATCACCCGCGGCAACATTAAAACTGCTTTTCGCTCCGTGAAATCGGCCAAATGGCGCAGTCTTCTTACCATGCTAGGTATCATTATTGGCATCGTATCGGTAGTGACGGTGGTTAGCATTGGTGAAGGCGTAAAGCAGCAGGTGGTATCCCAAATAAATCATCGTGGCAAAGACCTTATAACAGTTCGCCCTGGTCAATTGGTCAACCGTGATAGTAAAGGACACATAACAGGCGTGAACCTATTTTCTGGCATGGCCACTACCGGTGCGCTGAGCGATAATGATCTACAAGTAGTACGGAAGACGCGTGACGTCAAGCTGGCGGTACCGCTCAGTATCGTGGCAGGACCGGTCGTGCAAGAGCAGAAGACGCATAACAATATAGTCGTTATAGGTACGACCTCAGACTTGCCTGAGGCACTGAAGCAAGAAGTAGAATTTGGCGGCTTCTTCAAAGATAGCGACGAGAATCTCAATGGTGCTATTGTTGGGAGCAATGTCGCAGCTAATGTATTTGGCGACGAAGTGCCACTCGGTGAAGGTTTCACCTTCCATGACCAGGAGTTCATCGTACGCGGTGTCTTCAAGGAATTTAAAAATGCTATGTTATCGCTTGATACCGACTTTAATAACGCCATCTTTATCCCGTATCCCGTGGCGCGCGAACTGACCAACAATAACGCTTCTATTTATGAAATACTGGCACAACCCAAAGACGCTCAGTCAGCCCATGCCGTCGCCTCGTCAATCAAGCAAAATATGAGCCGCGCACATGGTAACCAAGAAGACTTCACAGTCCTCAAGCAGGACGAAAGCCTCGGTGTAACCAATAATATTGTCAACTTGCTCACCCGTCTGATTGCCGGTATTGCCGCCATATCGCTGCTGGTCGGTGGCATTGGTATCATGAATGTCATGTTGGTGTCAGTGACCGAGCGCATGAATGAGATTGGTATCCGTAAGGCCATCGGCGCTACCTCAAGGCAAATCATGTCGCAGTTTCTGATGGAAGCGACCGTGCTCAGCGTCATCGGCGGTATTATTGGTGTCGCGCTGGCCTTCGTCGTCAATTTCCTGCTCCGCATATTTACCAGCATAGAGCCGATAATGAGCTGGCAGGTGGTAGTTATTGCGGCCGGAGTGTCACTTGTTGTGGGTATTGTCTTCGGTACTGCCCCGGCCTTAAAAGCTGCCCGCAAAGACCCTATCGAAGCACTTAGAAATGAGTAGACCCTTCGGGTCTCCGGGTACTTTCAATTGAGCCAGTCGGAAACGTAGAATGGCACCAGCGGCAAGATACGTTAATAGGTATGCTTGCCCTACCCTCTTTGACCGACCTCAGTTGAAAACCTTATGGCTTAGTATACGATTGCTTTTTTGAATTGTTTGGCAATAGTCTGCGGGTTTATAGGTTGCCACGCGAAGGCACGTTCTTTGCTCGTGCTCGCGTATATCTGTAGTGTACGTGAATCACTAAGCGGCACACTGGCATAGAGCGGCTAGCCTTTATGTCAGTTATTGCTGACATCATCATAGGACTTGTAGGGTCTCTTGACAACGGGTGTATTAGCGCTTATGTCAATGACTTAGGGTATGAGAGCCCAAATAGCGGCTATACCAGCGGTGGACATGATGACCACTACGAGCCAGCCAATTGCCGTAGTGAGCGGCTTGTTGGTCCAGCGACCCATAACCTTTCGATTGCTGGATATGAGGACTATGAGAAGCAGGACTAGCGGCGCGGCCAACCCATTGGCGACGGCTGAGTATATCAGGGCCTGGATAGGGTCGATGCCTAGGAAGTTGATCGAAAGCCCGACCAGCATCGAAATTATAATTACGCCGTAAAAAGCCCGTGCTTGGGCGAGGTCGCGGTAGAGTCCTTCGCGCCAGCGGAAACTTTCCGAGAGAGCGTATGAGCTTGAGCCGGCCAGAACGGGTATAGCAAGCAGTCCGGTGCCGATGATACCTACTGCGAAGAGGAAGTAGCTGGCATCACCCGCGAAGGGCCGTAGGGCTTCAGCGGCTTGCGCTGCAGACGTGATCTCGGTAATACCGTTAGCATACAGAAGCGCGCCGCAAGCAGCGATGATAAAGAACATCACCAGGTTGCTCAGGAACATGCCTGACCAGACATCGATACGCATACTTTTGACATCTGCCGCCGCCGTAGCCATACCGCGTTCCCGAACGGTAGTCTTCCCCTGTAGGATTTGTTCTTCTACTTCTTGGGATGTTTGCCAGAAAAATAAATATGGAGATATGGTGGTTCCGAGTATGGCGCAAATCAGGATGGCTGATTCTTTGTTGAAATGGATGGTAGGAACGACCGCATGGTGCAGTACATTACCCCAATCGAGGTTGGCCATGAGGGTTGAAAATACATAACTCAGCAGTACGAGCGCGAGCCATTTCAGGTAACGGGCATAGCGCACATATGGGGTAAAAATCTGCAGGCCGAGACTGAGTATCGTAAATCCTACGACAAGGAAGGTAAAGTTTAATTGCGGGTTGAAGAGCTGCATGGCTTTTGCCATGGCACCGAGGTTAGCCCCAATGTTAATTGCATTTGCGATGAATAATAAAATTGTACAAGTATAGAGTATACGCTTATTAAAATGCAGACGAATATTGCCAGCAAGTCCCCTGCCCGTGACGAGTCCGATACGGGCGCACATTTCCTGTACTACGGCCATCAGGGGAAAAGTGAATACCGCCATCCATAAAAAGTTAAAGCCAAATTTAGCCCCAGTTTGAGAATAGGTTACGATGCCCGACGGGTCGTCGTCTGATGCTCCTGTGGTGAGGCCGGGACCAAGCATGTGCCAATAAGCGCCTGTCTTTTTGACCATGTTCCCTGCGGGCAATCTTTGCTGCATTTTTTCAGCAACCAAAATAGTTTGTTCCAGGACTTCAGCGGGCATCTCGGCGCTGCGTGTCAGTAAATCTTTTTGTTTAGTGCTCATAGCGTTAGCGGTATTGTATCAAAAAAGCAGTAACTTTATAAGTTACTCGCCTAGCGGGCACAGCTGCCGTTTGAAACGGCTCGGTTTTGCGCCTGGGCATGATTGATGGCGGACAGTATTTGGGGAGTGCTGAGCGCGTAACCCACATTTTCGTATGTTGTCGACTGGGCAAATATGATGCCAATTACCGTAGCGTCAGCCGCGATGAGCGGTCCACCGGAGTTACCTGGAATGACTTTAGCCGCTAAACTGTAAACTTCACGATGGGTAGTGCGGTCGTTGTATATGTCGCGTCCACGAGCCGTAAAGGCATCGATGGTTTTAGCGCCGCCCGCAGTAAGCGGACCCCCTCCGGGATATCCGAGGACTGCTGCCTGCGTATCATTTGCGACTATATCATTTTTAATAAGTAAAGGCGGACCGGCCAAGTTGTTGGCCCGCACGATGGCGAAGTCCAGGTCGGGATCAAACCATAAGACGGTGCCGGTGTGCTGTCCGTGCGCATCACGGACGTATATGTTCTCTACTCCGGCTACGACGTGGGCATTAGTAGCAATGAGATCAGAATCTATCACGAAGCCGGAACCGTTGACTACGCCACCACATCCCAATCCTTCAAATTTGACGACGGAGACTTTTGTCTTGTCTATAGCCTGCTGTAGTTCGGGACTGATGCCCGGTATGGTGGTAGTACCTTCGAGTGTCGGTTCATTGCCGGGAAACACCTGTGGAAAGCCATTGGGATTGATCAAATGACCAAGTCCGGATAATACGCTCGTAGCTGGTGGTAGTGAATGGTTGAGCCGTGAAATAATGCTCGAATTTTTTATGTAGGCCTGCGTATCCTGGAGTGGCAAGGTGAGTAAAATGGCCGAGGCCAGCCATATGGTTAATAGCATAGTACCAGCTCCAATGACTGAACCGAGCCAGCCGTCGGCTTTACTTAGTTTCCACTGCTCCACTCTGCCCCTTAGGTGTACTCCCAGCTGCTCGCCAATTCCTAGAAAGACGAAGGCCATTCCTAATGTAGTCATAAGGGCGACAAGTGAGCGCATAACGGCCGTATCGGCAAGCGAAACTGTGTAGCGTTGCAGCCATGACCCCAGAAGTAATCCCACGATAAAACTTAGGCTTGAAAATAATTGGCGTGTCAGGCCAAGTTCGTAACCTCGGTATAGGGCCGCTATGATGAAGGCGACAATGATAACGTCAAGAATATTCATGATGCCTCCATCGTAGTACTCACGTTGTCCTTATGGTTCATTATGTCTATAGTGTATCAAACCTGCCTGGGTGGAACCGTGGAATAATCTCTACTCAACAGATATAGTGCCTTTAGGATAGAATATAAGTCCTTCTGATGTCTCGGCCCAGACTTTTACGACGGCTGTCACTACTTTCCAGGCCGCGATGACTTCTTCGCTTGTAGTAAAAAGCGTGTGGTCACCACGTACAGCATCAAGTAGGACCCGTTCATAGGCGTCAGGATGTCCGGTTATTGCTGGAGGGTGCTGGGCATTGAACTCTTTGGATAGCTTTTGCAGTTCATCGATAAACTGCGGCGGCTGTCCGCCCGCCCGTACGGCAATGTGAGCGTCGGGTTGGATACGAAAAATGAGTTCGCCGCCGTTCCCTTCTGGCGTAAAAGTGAGACGGACGTCAGTGCGTTTTTCGGCCATAGCCTTTCCGGTGCGCAGGGTGATCGGTACGCCTCGCCACCGCTCTGCCGCTATGCCTACGCTTACGACAGCGTATGTCTCAGTTGTAGAACCAGGATTGCCTACTTCTTCACGGTAACCTTCGTATTGTCCCCTAACTGACTTTTGCATGACCTCTAGTTCGCTGATCGGCGTGACTGCCTCAAGTAGTTT
>JAQGGU010000022.1 GCA_028289265.1 Candidatus Saccharimonadota bacterium
CTTCCTTACCATGGAAGTGCTCTACCGCTGAGCTAGGGCGGCAGGACAACTATTTACAAAACAGCCGCTCTAACGAGGCTGCCTAAAATAAAAAAGTATAAGCGGTATTAATGGTATGATATTAACTAATATGCAGTCATTTCTTGGTGCTTTTGCCGTAGTGCTCGGTTTCGTAAGTTATGTGCCGTATTTCCGCGGCATACTTGCGGGCAAGACAAAACCCCACGCCTTTTCGTGGCTCGTGTGGAGTATGGTGAATGCCATCGCTTTCTTCGCGCAGGTCTCAAGCGGCGGTGGGGCGGGAGCTTGGGTTACCGGCTTTACGACACTGGCGTGCGCAGCGGTTACCATGGCTGCGATGCGAAATGGTTGGAGTCATATCACTCGTATGGACTGGGTGTTCTTCGCGGGTTCTTTAGCGGCGCTGGCGTTATGGCTGGTTACGAAGGATCCGCTCGGTTCGGTTATCCTTGTAACGATTATCGATATTTTGGCATTCGTTCCGACACTTCGAAAGTCCTATCATAAGCCGGACGAGGAATCCGCCAGTCTGTACGCCTTATCTGCCGTTAAGTTTGCTATCAGCCTTGCAGCCCTCAGCGCGCTGACACTTACGACAGTCCTGTATCCATTGTCGCTAGTTGTTACTAATGGATTATTCGCGGCACTGATCTTGTGGCGCCGCAATCAATTCAAAGCTGAAATTACGCAACCTTTCTGATTATTACTATTAGTCCAAAAATAAGACGTTACCAAACACTTATTGCCAAAAGCCGTACAACTACCCGGGTACTTCAATTGCCGGATCATAATCACTCGGTGTTATGATTAGACAATGCAAGGATTAGTGGTTGCCGTATGGGTGTTGGGGAGCGCATTGTTTAAATATATATTGCGCAAATCTTTTTCCGCGATTAGCATTATGGGTTTAGGTAATCGTGAGGATGAGCCGATTATATCGTCAACCGACATGCTAACTTCAAGGGGGCTGCAAAGTATGGCTGCCGGCATGATGGGCAACTACGCGTACAATTTACTCACTAATAGTTCCGGCAAAGTAATGATGCTTATAACGCTCGACCACAATACATTCATGCATCTTATAGCTATAGGCGGCAAAAGTGGTATGAGCCGCTCAGTGAATTATGCGCTGTCGCGGAAGTGGTTGGAGCCGGTGTCATTGGAAGGCAATTTCCCGGATGATTTTCGTATGTATTGCACGAAAGATATGCAGATGGAGACGCGCCAGGTATTCGCCCCGGATACGATGGCACACTTTCAGGACTTTTGCCGGGCGTATAACTTTGAGCTCTTCCATGACACGATTTATATTTCCATGGCCCAAGGCGCACAAGACCCCAATGACGATACCACTATGGTGACGGATATAACGCACTTTATCGAGCAAAACCGCCGCGTCCTCGACAGATTATAGTGTATGATTGTTCATGAAACGAGGAGGGATAGATGGTACGAACTGACCTTACAGGTATAAAGACTATTATTTGGGACTTAGACGGGACATTGCTCGATAGCTTTGGTCTATACATTGATATCCTCAGAGAAGTCTTGCCTCGGCATGACAAGGCAGTGCCCGTAGAGGAGGTCTTGCAGAAGAATTATCATGGCAGCTTGGATGATGCCATTAGCGCTGCACTTGGCGGCCTTGATGAGGCGGAGCTACGGCCAATCGTCATAGACTTTCTCGAGGAACAGGACTCGCATTATGAAATTATTGAGGGGCATCTTTTTAAGGATGCGGAGGACCTGGCCAATCGTGCGCATACGGCTGGCATACGGCAAATATTGGTCACCAACAGAAATCATGCCGGACATTTCCGCGCCAGTCCGCGTAATATCGTGGCCAACTCCGAACTCAAAAATTATATCGACCTTATTATTTGTGGCGACGACAGTGAACATCGCAAACCAAAACCTGAAGTGCTGGGTGACTTCAAAGATATATATGTGCCAGAGGAAACACTGGTAATTGGAGACCAACACGTCGATGCTGAATTTGCTTACAACTTAGGCACGTCAGCAGTACTCGTGAACAGAAATGGCGACAATCCACCCCATTTGGATAAATTAAACCATGATTGGCAGTCGCATGTCGCTCTTGTCAAATCACTCGATGATGTAAGATTATAGAAATATGACAGCAAAATTTGACCTAACTTCTCGGCAGCATGCTGAGGATGGCCAATGCTGCGGGGCTGGCACAAAATACTCTTTGCGATGAGTTTTCGCCATCAACAGTTGCGCTACCGTTTTGGTATGGGCATGTTAGCTGGGCTTCGTTAATTTGGCGCATACCATCTGCAAGCGCATCTAAGACGGCTGTAGCTTGTACGATGTCTTCCGAAAAATCTATTACATCAGCGGGCTCTGTGGCGGGCGGATTGCTGGCGATTTGGGCCTCCACTAAGTTCTCCAAGTGTAAGAGTGTCATAACGATACGCGTCTGGCATGTTCGGAGCGCCCCGCAATTATTGCCGCAAAGCTGGTTCATAAATGTACTATAGCGTACCTCTAGTGCTATTCCCAGGGCGGGGAAGTACGGTATGATACCCGTATGAAGGCAAGCGAACTTCTCACGAACTATTTGAGTCAAAGCAAAGTTATGCAACTCGCGACGGTACGCGACGGTAAACCATGGATATGCACGGTGCATTATGTTGCTGACGCAGCGGGTAACTTGTACTGGCTGAGCCTGCCTAAGCGCAGACACAGTCAGGACATAACGGACAATCCGCATGTTGCCGTTGCGGTAGCGGTCAAAACTGACATGCCGGTCATCGGTATACAGACTGAAGGTATGGTTACGATGGTGGATGATCCTGTGGTCGTCAAAAATGTCATGGATATATATGTTGCAGTACATGGCAATGGCAAGGACTATTACCAGAACTTTATCCAGGGGACGGAGCAGCATCGCCTGTATAAATTCACACCGGAGCGCACAACTCTTTTCGACGAAGTGCATTTTAAAGATGCGCCCCAAGTAATCCTTGGCCAAGTAGGGCGCGCATAAATAAAATCCCTGCGAGCTGGAGTGGCTGCAGGGATTTTATTTAACTCTTCTATATATCGATATATATGTATTAGAGAAGGCCGAGTTTGGCTGCGCAGGCTGGCCATGCACCCCAACCCTGACGGGCTTGCAGCATCTGGCCGCGCATTATCTGTTCTTCGCGGCTGGCTTGGTTCGGGTAGCCGCTACCACCGACAGCTGCCCAGCTGGACATAGTAAACTGCAGGCCGCCATAAAAACCGTTACCGGTGTTGATGGCCCAGTTACCTGTGGCTTCGCACATTGCGAGGCTGTCCCAGACGCTGCCACTGGCAACACTAGGTGCTGCTACTTGCGGCTTAGGCGCTGGAGCCTCATAGGCAGGTTCGGCTACTGGAGCTTCAGCTTGTACTTCTGCCTTTACTTCGGCAGGAGCGTTTTCGGGCAGGGGACGAGGAGTAAGTTCTTCCTCGGCTGCCGGGATCCTCAGCTGTTGGCCTGGAAATATCAGGTCAGGATCGTTGATATTCTGGTTTGCGTAGTACACCCGCTGATAGGTCGTACCATTTTCGTTAGCGATTTTGCTTAAGTGATCACCTGATTCTACGGTGATAGTTTTGCCGTCTGAGCCAGGAGTTTTGTAAGCGGCCAGGCGGACGGTGGGCTTTGGAGCTTCTGCCCGGGCAACGGTTTGGGACGTTGCTGTTTTTGTAATGATATTGTTTATATTTGGCGCGTCCGCTAATTGCGCTGAGCTATTTGATGGTCCCAAGAATAAGGCACCACCGAAGATAGCCGCAGTGATTGCGACTTTTCGCATATATTTTAATACCTCCCTTACAAACCCCTTGAAGTACCCTCTAAACTACTATTGAAATTCGAAACTAAACACGTGGTACGGGGGTGAGTAAATTAAAAAAGCTATTCAGCGATCTGGTTCTTTAAATTTTTGATTGATTGTTTTCAGGAGTATGCCGCGTGCTGATTTTTAGCAGTTCGGGCGGCTTATTTCCCGCGTATTTCTTTCAAATTTTAAAGATAATTTGCTTCCTAGCTTTGCTGTGTCTCCATCTCCCGTGAAAAACACAAATGTAAGCTTATCGCAGATAACAATTAGTGTCAACTCTCCTAGGGGTCACACCACAAGTGGGGCATAAGCGGTTTAAGGTACTTTTTGTTGTACGAAAAGGAAGTTATAAAGGTACTTTTTGTGACTTTATGCACTATTGTTTTCATGCACATGGCAGGGTATTATTGTGGATAAGGTAACTGCTTAAGTTTCTTAAGAACAGAATAGGTGTGGTTACGATGAGAAGGGCGAAGATGAGACATTGGCTTTCGAAAGGCTCTACCCAGGGAAAGATCGGCATAGCGGTCATGGCTGTATTCGTCGTCTTTGCTGTCATCGTGAGCCGTCCTCAATCAGTGCAGCTGGATACTAAGGTGCAAAACACGTCTTCCGCTAAGCAGGTAACCACTGACACGGTTGACGTCAGCGAGAAATCCAAGATTGCCGTAACGCAAACTGAAGTGGTGACAAGTGAGGAAGAAGTGCCCTTTACGACCATGCAGACCTACGACGGAACGCTCCTTAAAGACACTGCTGTGGTACGAGTCGAAGGTCGTGCAGGTAAAAAAGTCGTTCGTACCGAGGTCAAGACAAAAGACGGCGTAGAGATTGGCCGGGCGCTTATCAGCGAAGAGGTTATTGTACAGCCAGTGACAAAAGTGGTAGCCGTCGGTACTAAAATGGTTTCTTCAAGCAAAAAAGACGCCAGGGCGGAGTGCGACCCGAATTACAAGCAGTGCGTGCCAAAACTACGGCGCGCCCTAGATATAGACTGCGATGACCTCGGCTTCCGCGTGGATATTATCGGCGAGGATGTCTATAACCTTGACGAAGATGATGCTGATGGCATCGGTTGCGAAAGATTTTCCGCCATTAATCCGTGATAGGGAACCATAGGCGGTAATCTCAAAGTCGGTTATAATTGGCAGATGCTTATATACCATACAGACGGAAGTGCCAGCCCGAATCCAGGTCCGGGCGGCTTTGCCGTCATACTCGATGAAAAACCAGCAGTCCTCGGTGGGGAACCGAGCGGTGCTGTCACGACGAATATCCGCATGGAAGGCTTCGCTATTATCGCGGCCTTAAAGCACGCGAATGGCGAGCCGTGCGAAATCTACACCGACAGCGAATTCTGGATAAACGTCATTACTAAATGGTCTCTTGGCTGGGAAGCCAATGGCTGGAAGAAAAAGGGCGGTCCGATCATGAACCTCGACATTGTGCAGGAAGTCTGCCCTCTGTACCGCCAGTCTAAAGCTAAGCTTATATGGGTGCGAGGACACAACAACGATCCTGGCAACGAACTGGCCGACCATTGGGCCAATGAGGCGCGCAAACAACGGCTAAAAAGCGGGGCGTAATACTTATATTTAGCTCCACTTTAGAAGTGCTATGATTGTGGTATGCAGGACAAAATTACAGCGTATATTACTCAGCAAGAACCCTGGAAACAACAGGTGCTGAAGAAACTGCGCGGCGCGATGCACAATGCTGATCCGGAAATACACGAATCTATAAAATGGGGCACACCAGCTTTTGAGCATAAGGGATTGGTAACGTGGGTGTTCTGTGCTTCTGAGTGGGTGCATTTGTCTTTTCAGCAAGGTGCGCTGCTTGATGCATCGCACAATATGTGGGAGGAGGGTCCTGATACCGCCTCTCAAGCAAAGCGGACAATAAAATTCCGAGAAGGTGATGAGGTGCCGGTAGAACTAATTGAGCATTTAGTGCATGAGGCGGTCGATAATAATATAGAGGGACGCAGGGTGGAATTTCATATTACCAAACCCGGCTCCAAAGAGTTTGATGTGCCGGCGGAATACGCCGCGATTCTTCGTGATCATAACGCCTATGAGCTCTATGAAAACCGTCCGTACTACCAACAAAAAGGGTGGATACAGTGGATTGAAGGCGCCAAGCGTGATGAAACGAAGCAAAAGCGTATTGAAGAAATGCTTCTAGAACTTGAAGAAGGCACCTATATGCCCAGAAAAAGGTCGGGGCAATAATATAATATGAAAAACGCAATTATCCTGCACGGTGCCCCCGAGAAAGAGCACTATTACGATACTAGCAAACCGAGCGAGAGTAATGCTCATTGGCTGCCCTGGCTGCAGAAGGAGCTGCTTATTCGGGATATAGCGGCCGTAACTCCCGAAATCCCGCTGTCTTATGAGCCAAAGTGGGATACGTGGCGCAAGGAAATTGAGCGTTATGACATCTCGGCGGAGACCATATTGGTCGGACATAGTGCTGGCGGTGGGTTTTGGCTGAAATATTTAAGCCAGCACAAAGACTTGAAGGTAGGGAAGGTCGTATTAGTCGCACCCTGGCTTGATCCGGATAAGACTCTCGAGGAAGATTTTTTTGCGGGAGACTTTGACCCTGCACTCGCTACGCGCACTAACGGCTTAAAAATATTTATGAGCGATGACGATTCCGATAACGTATGGCAGTCCTTCAAGAGGATTCAAAAAGAAATTCATGATACTGATGTACGGTATTTCAATGGGCATGGACATTTTACTTATGAGAACCTTGGCGGTACAAAATTCCCCGAGCTATTAGAGGAGATCCTTGCATGACGAATATCTATGTACCCGTCGAGGCGGAAATTCGTAGTAAGTATGTATGGGAGTGCCGCGATCGTGAGTACGATCCCGACAGGGTTCGGTTGATAGGCGCAACTTTGGGTAAGGTAGCTTTGGTTCTCGACGATCTGGCCGGTATAACTTCCGAGGTGAAGGCCGATTGTGCTGTCGCAGAAGCCACGCATACCGTTCAAGGGGAGTTTGTAGATTATCTCGATGACAAGGATCCGGCCCCGCGGCCGCTTATACGAAGGCTTACGCTTGAATATGGTGTTACCGAACAGTCCCATGCTTCCGGCGAACGGTATCGGCTTAATCTTGGGTACGGCACTAGCCCGGGTGACATAATGTTTTCCAATGATTATGTTATCGGCATTCACCCTGAGGGAGAATCTCACCTTCGTGTAGTAGATTCGAACGACAACATTATCCGGACATTACAGTCCCAGGCTCCTCATCAGCGCCGCCTAATACGTTTTAAAAAGGCAACGGCCTATGATGCGACGCACCTTTTGAGTGAATTACAGCACTTGCAGCGCCTGAAAACGGCCGTAGATGGCTGGTAAATGGTATGATACATGCAGATGAAATTTACAAAAGAAAAGACACGGACAAATAATGTCTATGCGTTCATAGATAGCCAGAACCTGAACGTTGGCACCCAGAAGTTCGGTTGGAAGATGGACTGGCAGAAATTCCGCAAGTACCTGACGGACAAATACGGCGTGACAAAGGCCTTTATGTTCATTGGATATGTGCCTGAGTTTGAGCCGCTCTACGAGCAGCTCCATGACGCAGGCTATATGATCGTACTGAAGCCGACATACGACATGACCAAGCCGCAACCCGATCCTAATGCTCCTGAAGCCAAGGAAAAGCCCGAAGAAGAAAAGAAGCCGGTGAAGGGTAATATCGACGCCGATCTGGTGCTGTGGGCCATGAAAGAGATGTCCAACTACGATCAGATGATATTAGTATCCGGCGATGGCGACTTTTATTCGCTCGTCGAATATATGGAAAGCAAAAAGCGCTTGCATAAGATACTCACACCGAGCTTCCAGTATTCTCAGCTTTTCAATCGTTACGAAGAATACATTGTCCGTCTCGACCAGTCCAAAAAAGAACTCAGATACTTCGATAGAAAGCGTAAGTAGGCTAGATCTCGTCGTCTATAGGGGCAAATCGAGTAACGGAAACGCGGACGGCCGCCAAAGTCGCGACTATAATCACAATGCCGATCATATCCTGGAGCTTGGGATGGCGAAACCATAAAGCAACGATTTCATTGAGCATAATGATAAGGATGGTGTCGACGATGTACCGGACATGGACGCGGCCGTCTTTCAGATAGCCGAGAATCGTTATAGATATCTCCAGTACCGCTACGATAAAAACGGTATCGAGCAATCCTTTCCGCAAAAGCTGGTCCAGGGGTAAATCCAGGGAAGTGACCAGGTCATAGCCTGTTTTGAAGATGCCGACTGCCAAGGCTACGCAAAGCAACACGAGCAATGCATTGAGCATCAAACGTATCAACGTTGAAAAAAATACGGTCAGCCATAAAAATAATCTATCGTATTTGGGAAGCAGCTTCACCGAACCAATTCTACGGGACGGGTCAGGGCGGTGAGGTTAATTTTTTGACGCATCTACGACGCTGAGCATCGCGGTGAGAGCAACGGGAATACGCGGATCAAAGGGAGCTTCGGCTGTCGTGGTATCAAGGTTGAATTTGACGATAAGAGGGTTCCGCTGCTGGGTCAGGGTGGCAGTAGCCTTGCCGGCCGCGTTGTAGACGCTATAGGTAATCGGCCAGAATGACATGGCAAGGTCGATGAACGGGCCTGCAAAAGGAATAATGTCAGTGTAACGACGTACGAGCGCCAAGCCACTGCTGTTTTATTGTAGTGTTCCAAGCGGTTGGTCGTGGGGATCTTTTATTTCCCACTGGTCACGGAGGAATGTGGATTTTAAGCCCTTCCGACGCATCGAAAAAAGGAGCTTATCGGTTTTACTGTCAAAGACATCGTAGGTAACGCCAAAGTCGATGATACTGCGGGCATGGATACGCAGTAATTCCTGACTTTTTAATTTATCACTATAGATGCGCACATCTTCCTTGAGGACCCAGGCTTTCATCTCGATGAAAGCCACAAGTTGCTCAGTGGCGGGGTCTGTTATATCGATCTCCGCGCCTAAAATACGGAAAAACTTCCGCCGAAATTCTAGCTTTTTGTATTTTTTATAGTCCATTAGTCCCCCTTAAAGCTATTAGGTATTGTAACGCAATTTGGTATGATGCACTCATGGAAGACGAACTGCTGGATCTCGTAAATAACAAAGACGAAGTGATAGGAACTATCCTCCGTAGTAGCTACGAAAAAATGGTCGCCGAAAAGCTGGGATATATCCGCGCGGTCGAGATGTTTATCCAGAATGATGAAGGAAAGTTGTGGATCCCAACAAGAACTGCCCATAAAAAGATCGCCCCGAATGGACTCGATTACAGCATGGGCGGCCATGTAAGTTCAAGTGAGTCTTATGTGGAGTCCGCACTTCGGGAAATACAAGAGGAGCTCAATCTTGATCTCCAGGAAGATGACTTAGAATTCATTAAAAAATTTGCCCCTACTAATCTACCGTACTTCAGATGTTTGTACGTATACCACAGTAATGAAGCACCGGCTTATAACCCGGATGACTATGTAAGTGCAGCGTGGCTGACTCCTCAAGAGATCATCGCAAGCATTGACAGCGGAACGCCCGCGAAATCAAGCCTGCGCGAAACTGTCCTCGCGCTGCAGGCAAGCAAGCCTGCATAACCTTTCGCTGGCCTATTGACGGCGTGCTGTTATAATCAATTCATGGAAGTCCTGCGCGCTACTGACGGCTCATATGTATTCACATTCTCGAAGAGTGAGGAGCCGGTAAACAGCGCAGATGAGCGACAAAACACAGAGCAAACGTGGGAACAGCTCGTAAACGAAGAATCGGGCGAGACAGAGCCGCTTTGTTGGGCGCAGGTTGAAGCGTATTTCCTCTCCCATGTGGGTAGGCTGATCGCTGAAGAGAATCAGGACAGCGCAATGGGTCCAGAAGAAGTTAGAAAACAATTTGTGTTGATGGAGAACCTTGGAGCTGCCGAAGAAAAGGTAATCGGCTTTGTGGCACTCAGGCTAGCGGAAGTTAGCGTACCCGAACGTAGCTACCCGGCCATTCCGATGCCATCCATGGAAATCGAACTCCCGGCTTCGGAAAGTGACGGTGTCCCTGTGACCTTTGCCGAAGGCAAGGAGCCGACTGCGACCCGGCATACAAAAGTTGCTTGCCACAGCTGACCTATGGCGTAATGATTCGTGATTCCTTGCCACTTTGCTGCCACTGTATAGTTGGAGCGCCTTGGTCAGGGTATTTCGCGGCTGGATGATCAGGCATGTTCCATGACGAACAGTGAGAGATAATTTTACAGCAGTTTTTTGCAAAACTTTCCATTAGAATAGGGCTTACGCTAAAAATAATTGATGAACTTCGCTTTCCTCGCAAGTGAAACATAAGTATGGAGTGTAGGTAACCTCATGGATGAAGAAAAAACTGTAGAACTCGATGAAATGATTATCGAAGAAACGGATGTCGCCGGACCTGTCGCGGACGATGTTCCAACGGATGCTCCAGAAGCGGAAGAACCCAAAATGATCGAGGCCAAGGAGCTCCCCAAACAGGAATCAATCCCAAAGAAGTCGGAAGGCTCAAGTGACGCGCCGAAAGATACGGGCGACTATCAGGAGACAGATGTCTTCGCGTGGGCCAACAACCTGGTGCAGTTTAAGGACGAGCTCAAGATAGACCTCTTTTTCTTCAACAAGAACGGCGTCGTCTATAAGACTAACCTGGTCGCTGACCTGAAGAAGCAGCTTGAACCTCTCTTTATCGATGAGATCCTCGAGTACGTACTGGAAGGCGCAGATAACGGCCTGATTGTCCGTGGCTTTGAAGATGCAGAGTCGGAAGACAACGTCTTGCAGCGTACACAGCTAGGCAAGGTCGAAAAAGCCAAAGAAGTCCTGAACTGGTTGAAGACCCAGGAGCACGAGATCGAACTCTTCAACGAAGAAGAGCACGACATCAAGCGCATGAAAGGTATCATTGCCCGCGTCAGCCACCAGCAGATGCCAAAGCGTTTTTACGTCATTAAGCAGCTGCCGCAGTCGCAGGTTATGAAGGGAAGTGCCGGCTGGATGATCCGTGACAACAAAATTGTCAGCTTCGACGCCGATGCCGCTCTGCGCATTCCTCCAGACAACCAGCTACTTGTCCTCGACCAGGATATGTATGTCTTTAGCGAGGCAAAGCTTAAGAGTCTGTTTGGATATGACGCCAAGCAGGCGAGCATTGCCGAGCAAAAGGTCCGCGAAATAGAGGAAAACTTCAAACTCAGCTTTGGCGAGGGCGATTCTATCCAAAGCCTCATCAAGGGTAAGGGCAAGATCATCAAGAAGCTGCAGAAGATCGAGCCGGCTACAGTGAAGCAGGACGATCTTTTGA
The DNA here is from genome assembly GCA_028289265.1 of Candidatus Saccharimonadota bacterium. Classification (GTDB taxonomy): domain Bacteria; phylum Patescibacteriota; class Saccharimonadia; order Saccharimonadales; family UBA4665; genus UBA4665. Next base: position 11,219 of record JAQGGU010000022.1, read on the forward strand.
ACCATGCCGAAGAAATGGGTATCGAAATGATGACCGATGACTCAGGTGCCATTATCATCATGGACGGCAAAGACATGGATAAGTTCGTTAATCTCTTGAATGACGACTACATGGAAAGCCCGATGACCGGCATCCGCTACGAGATTCTCAACAAGCGCGAGCTGAAGCCCGAAGAAGAGAGCGAAGGCCCGGTACCTGCCAGTCCGTTCGCCGAAAAATAGTTAAGTATTTAAATTACTCAGATTTAGTATTATACGATATATTTGTTTCATGAGTATTTCTCTTGGTGAAGAATATCGCCGGGTAGGTTCCCCTGTACCATTTGGCGAGACTCGCGTAACGTATCAGGATGTTGAACCCCTGCATGACCTTACAGTTCAAAATTTCGTCCAAGCTTCGACCACGCAATCAAGCAAGTTTGATTTTACTTCAAGCAGCACTGCCGGCGCCTTGTTCTTCAGGTCTATTGGCGAACCTGGCATAGAAACGCCTAACAGATGCGTATCAGCCCGGGTAACTCATGACGCGGTTCCTGAAGGATGGAGAATGATGGCGAGAGTTGCGACTTTCGGTCGAAATGCTGGAGATATAAACGGAAAGACCATCTTTTACCGCGTTGAAACGATCGGAACGGAAGTCGTCGAAGCCATCAAAGCGGTAGGCTTCATATTCGAGAAGTCAGAGATAGTGGTTTTTGACAATCGGCCATACGAAAAGTTCGTTGCAGAAAAGATCATGTATGAAAGGCCGATGAATCCTGATGATTGCCAGCGCTTGGCGGGTGCTTTGACGCAGTCAGTGCACCGGGCGCCCTATCGAACACGGGATCCTGCGATCGATAATGTCTGCTGGATACCCAGTGAATTTGGTTCCGAGGCTGATTTTCTCAATGATCTTGAGAACGAAATATAAGGATAATCGCAGTCCATTTGTTGTGCTTAAACCGCTCCCAACGGGTATAATATAAGAAGTAATGGATCAAAAACTCGCACTCGAGATTATGCTGGCGGGGCATAACGTATTGCTTACCGGACCGGCTGGTTCGGGCAAGACGTATGTTCTTAATGAGTTTATTCGGCGTGCCAAGCGTGAAGGCAAATATGTGGCCGTGACGGCAACCACCGGATTGGCGGCAACGCACATCGGCGGCAATACCATTCACGCCTGGAGCGGTATCGGTATTGCTGACCATATTGGGTCCTATTTTGAAGACAATCTACTGAAAGGACGCCGCGATATCATCGAAGCAACCGATGTGCTCATCATCGATGAGATATCGATGCTCCATGATTACCGGCTCGACATGGTAGATGAGGTCGCCCGGCGGGTGCGCAAGGACGACCGGCCGTTTGGGGGTATCCAGGTCATCCTTTGCGGCGACTTCTTCCAGTTACCTCCCGTCAACCGCAATGAAGGACGACAGGGAAGTTTCGTTGTCAATGCCGAGGTGTGGGAAGAGTTTGACCCGGTCGTCTGCTACCTTATGGAGCAGCACCGCCAGGACGACGACGCATTCCTCGAGATCCTCAATGCCATGCGGGCTGGCGACGTCCGCCGCCGCCATGCTGAGATGCTGATGGAGCGTATAGACGCTCCGCTAGAGCAGCACGAAGCTACGGAGCTACATACCGTGAATATCGATGTTGACCGTATCAATGAAGCACGTCTGGATAATCTCGAGGAAGGGGCTGAGTACTATGAAATGGCGACGACAGGCAAAGAGTCCTACGTCGAGACCCTGAAACGGTCTTGTCTAGCCCAGCAGACCTTGGTGCTTAAGAAGGGTGCACTGGTGATGTGTATTAAAAATAACCAGGAAAAGCGTTACGCCAACGGCACCCTTGGCACTGTTATTGATTTTGAAAAAGATACGAACTATCCAATTGTGAACTTGCACAGCGGCCGCACTATTACCATGACGCCTGAGACATGGGAGCTCCGCGACGGGGAAAAGAAGCGCGCCAGCATCACGCAGATTCCACTACGTCTTGCCTGGGCTATTACGGTGCACAAGAGCCAGGGTATGACTCTCGACGCGGCTCGGGTTGACCTGCGCCGTGCTTTCGTGGAAGGTATGGGCTATGTAGCTTTATCACGCGTTCGTAATCTGCAAAACCTCAGTTTGGTCGGTATCAACCGTATGGCCTTGCAGATCAGTCCGGAAGCGCTGGAAATTGATAAACACCTCCGTACCAAGAGCGAACAGGACGCCACACGTTTTGAGGCTCTTCGTGAGCGCGCCAAACAAAGGGAAGAGTTGGAGAAATTGCAGCCGAAAAAGTCAGAAGCTAAATCAGGTAGCTGGGCTGAAAAACTCGAGAAAATGCGCGCCGATTACCCGAATGCTTACAAGCCATGGACTGACGCTGAAGATGAAAAGCTCATGGGGTTATTTGCAGATAAAAAACCGAAAACCATAAAGCAATTGACTAAGATATTCGGTCGCCATCCCGGCTCTATCCGTGCACGCCTCAAAAAGCATTTCGGTGAAGACGCCGTGGTTGAGCATAAATAGCGGGCTAATTAGCCAATGAGCTTATGCTAAACCATAAAGTAGCAGTGTTGTTAAATTAATTAAATAGTTGACATACGTGTAGGCTGGGTGCACTATTGGCGCAAACATTAATGGGGAAGCCACATGAAGCGCAAAGCACGTACCGGCAGCCGTAGTTTGCAACCATTATTTAGGGCGGTCATGGTGATATCGGCAGTCACCATCCTCGCTACCGGCGTCACCTTCGCGGCGCTTCAGAGCCAACAGGCGATCCTCGCCGGCAATAGTATCCAGACAGCCACTGCCGACCTTAAGATCAGCACCGATGGTTCGGCCTATTCAAATTCCCGTACTGGTTTTGCTTATAGTGAAGTTATTCCCGGGGGCGCGGCTACAGCGCTGCCAAGTAGTACGTTTTATCTGAAAAACAGCGGTACGCCGACTCTGGAGCTGACAGTCGCCGTCAGCACAACACCGATGAACACGGATAACGTTGACCTCAACAAGGTGTACTTGTTGCTTACCCGTGATGATAAGGGCGTAGCCCAGAAATTATCCCTTGCAGCCCTAATTGCCGCGAAAGCTAGCGGTGGTTTGCAGGTGAACGACAGCTTAACGGGCGGGCACACTGCCTCCTACCACCTGCAGGTTGCCATGGACAGTGACGCTTTTAGTGGCCAGGAAGCCTCTATCGGTGGCATCGACCTTGTCTTCTCGGGCACGGCGCGTACTAACTAGGGAGTTAGGTATGAGTATAAAAATACCATCTGCTGTAGCGAAGGCTGCGTATTGGGTAGGCGTGCTCATCGCTATGGTATCGATGGGAGGAACGGTCTTCGCGTACACCCAGGGGTACCAATTCATGAGTGTACAGAGCGATAGCATGCAGCCATATGTTGCGCCGGGTGGAGCAGTGGTGGTCGACCGAAAAGATACGAACATCCATGAGGGTGATGTAATAACCTATCGAAGCCCTGTAGATCGCCGTACTGTTAATACGCACCGGGTCGTAGCAATCGATGTGTACCGAGGTGTGGTGACGACAAAAGGAGATAATGCTCTGGCTGTTGATACGGTTGTCCCTTTGCAGAATGTACTTGGCACTGTGCGGTATCGGCTGCCGTTCCTTGGGTATGGATTAGATATACTTAAGCGGCCTTTGGGACTATTGGCGGTCATATACCTGCCGGCATCCTTTGTGGTCATGGCTGAGGTTAGGCGACTCACAAAGTACTATTCAGCGCCCCCGAGGCATTACTTGCTATACCGTTAAGTGAATTAAGCTCCTGTCGCATATCTCACTGCTATTGCCGGGTAAGGGGACTATAATGACAGGCTTAAGGAGGGAGAAGTGTCATGAAAATTACCAAACTAGAACATTCGTGCCTGCTAGTCGAGATGCCCGCGCCCGTCAATCGTACTGCTTTATTCGATCCGGGAGTTATGAGCGAACCGTACATTGATGCCGATTCGCTGGAATATCTGGACGATATTTTTATCACCCATTCGCACGCCGACCATATGAGTGTGCCGCTCATTAAGAGACTGCGGGAGAAATTTCCGGATGTGCGCATCACGGGGCCGCGCCAGGTAGTAGCCCAGCTAAAACAGGAGGGCGTGGAAGCAACCACGGAAGAACCTGATGGCGTCGTCTTCTTTGACTCGAAGCATGAAAAAGTACAGCCGCTATTTGAGCCGCCTGAAGAAATCGGCGTGCACTATCTCGACATGCTGTCCCACCCGGGCGATAGCCACAGCTTCCAGGAGACGAAAGCCATACTCGCGCTGCCGGTAACGGCACCATGGGGCTCCATGGTAAACGCCGTGAAGCTCGGTATTCAGCTGCATCCTGAATATATAGTGCCGATACACGATTGGCACTGGCGGGATGAGGCTCGCACCCAGGCATACGATATGCTGGAAAAAGTTTTTGCCGCTGAGGGAATAAAATTTTTGAAACTGGAAAATGGTAAGCCGGTCACTATTGACCTGTAAGACAAAGGGGCTAGATGGATAAGACATACTCACTTAGTAATGGAATAAAAATACCGGCTATTGGCTTTGGTACATGGGAAATTACCCCTGATGAAGCTGCCGAAAAAGCAGTGCGTACAGCGCTGGAAGTCGGCTATCGCCATATCGATACGGCAAAGATTTACGGTAATGAACGCGGCGTGGGCAAGGCAATCCGTGAATCGGGCATTCCCCGCGAAGAATTATTCGTAACGACCAAGCTTTGGAATAGCGACCAGCCATACGACGACGCCATACGAGCTATTGAAGATTCCCTTGAGCGCCTGGGGACCGATTATGTCGATCTGTATCTTATTCATTGGCCGCAAACAGGTACGCGAAGTGATGCCTGGTGTGCTCTGCAGGATATCTATAAAAGTGGAAAGGCTAAGTCGATCGGGGTGAGCAATTATACTGTCCGTCACCTCACTGAGCTTCTCGAATCCTCCGACACAGTGCCGATGGTGAACCAGGTAGAATTCCATCCGTTTATTTATGATGACCAAAAGGAATTACTGGTATTTTGTAAGGAGAGGGGTATTCTCGTTGAAGCTTATAGTCCATTGTCGAGGCATTCAAAGATCTCCGAGCCGATGGTGGAGGAAATAGCCATGAGTGTAGGGAAGACCCCGTCGCAAGTACTGCTGCGGTGGTGTTTGCAACATGGCACGGTTCCACTGCCACGTTCGCAGAATCCGGCACACATAAAGGAAAACTACGATATATTCGACTTCGTGCTCACCGATGATCAAATGGAGATACTTGATGGCCTCAGTGACGGCGAGCGGGTCACCTGGAATCCCGAAACCATGGAGTAGCCACAGGCATAGAGGGAAGGGCGAGTAAGCATGAAAAGAATATTGACTTTATAGCACAATAATGCTAATGTTTAAGTATGTCTACTAAAACAAAAAATAAAAATACAGACAATCAAACCTCGCGTCTTGAGCAAATAACTGCCGGTCTTGGTCTTGCTGCCATGTCTATGGCTGCAGTTGCTACTTTGGTCGAGCTCGATCATTCACCTATGTCTAAAGCTGCTTTCGGATTGCAGGCGGCCTATGCTCATGCAGTAGAGGCGCCTAACCACGGGGAAGACCCGAAGCGGCGCGGAATGGAAGAGACACGTCACACGCACGCCAGCTACGGTGTTACGATGCGCTCACACCCGACTGCCGGAAGTCTTTAAGTACAGTAAGACAAAACCAGATGAATTATATGACTATATCTAAGCATTAGCGTAGGGTTCTTAAACATAAGCGCTATATATGTGGATTACTCATCTTTAAGGGGTAAATCTGTGGAAAAGTGGTGTCACTAACACCACTCTTTTATATAAAAAGTGCTTGTGTGTGGGTACGCGTGGGTAGTACACTCTAGCTAGTGGGTAAACGTGGGTAGGGCCTCAGACCAGCTCCGACTATTACGGGCTCCGTACATCAGGTTTCTATCCGCTTAAAAAACAAACACTAAACCACTCGCACCCTTCGATACTTGCGGCGTATGACCTGAAAAGGGACTACCTGAAAAGTCGAAGCAAACCATTAACAACACTTAGGGATTCATGAGCGACTATTTCCAGCGGAGACTCGACGACAAGCGGCGGTTAACTATACCGACTGAACTTCGTGCCGAGTTTGCCAGTGGAGTAGTAATTACTCGGGGGTTCAAGCGATATTTGCATCTCTATCCGGCTAATGTCTGGAATGACGAGGTAGAGCCGCTACTCAAGGGAAATATTCTCGATGAGCAAACGGCCGATCTCAATGTCCAGTTCAGGATGGGGAAAATAGAAGGGAAAATCGACGACAAGCAAGGACGCTTGACGCTCGAACAGCACCTTCTTGATCATGCAGGTATTACACGTGATGTTACGGCGGTACGCGTAGGGAAGTATTGGCGGCTTATGGCAGACGCTTAAGCTATTCATACCCGGTAAGTCAGCACTTTAAAAATTTAACCGAAAAGCTACTAGACAACTAAAATGCTTATGCTATGATGAACGTAGGTTTAAAAAAATCAAAAACGAAAAACCTAAAAAACCTTCACAAAAAATAGCACCAACTCTCATAAGGCGGTAAAAAACCGTTGAGAGAGCATTATTCCTTCACTGGTCGACCGTAAACAGACAAAATAAACTGTAAGCGTTCACCGGAAAGGGAAGACAGTAATGACGAATTTATTTCGGCATACTGTGTGGGAAAACCCTTCAGGGTTTGCCCTCGGACGATGTCAGCTATTCGGCAGTCAACAAGTGGCACCTTGGGGCACCACTCTAAAAACCCTAGCTCTTTTTTCAAAAACACCTCCCAAAACTCCACCTCACACATAAGTCTCTCAAACTATTGGTCGCTTGCTCGCTCGACAAGTTCAAAGGTTCTCTCCAAGAATCTCTGTTTAACGCTTGGCAGGCATACAAACAAGCGATCAACACACAAAAACAAAAACTCTACACAAAAAAACAAAAAAGTTGACTGCTGAATAGGTGACCTTGTCATAAAAAACAAAACACCAAAACAAAAATAAATTTAAACCACAGTCTCATTACAGTCTCGGCTTTTCAAGCAAAACATATGTTTTATCAGAGTCTGGAAAGAAAGACGCGCTCATGGTTATGAGCGTCTCACAGGGTAAAATGCAGTAGCATGGCACCAATAACATCACACCAAAATTCAGCGAGCCCGAAAGGGCAAAGTCCGCTGCATATTCCAGTACTTCTCGAGGAAGTTCTTGAGTATCTCGCGCCGCAAGATGGAGATAGTTATCTCGATCTGACAGCCGGGTACGGAGGACATGCCAGTGCAGTACTAGAAGGCACAAATAGCCCAGAAAAGGCAGTGCTTGTAGACCGCGATACCAACGCGGTGCGCGAGCTCACGGCCCGGTTCGGTGCATCTGTGCGGATAATGCACGAGGATTTCGCTGGCGCGACCGACAAGCTAGTCCAAGAGGGCAAACAATTCGATCTTATTTTGGCAGATCTTGGCGTGTCGTCTCCGCACCTAAATGAGGCAGCCCGTGGCTTTTCGCTCGCCCAGGACGGTCCGCTCGATATGCGAATGGACCAGGACCAGGAACTGACAGCGGAAAGAGTAGTCAATGACTATTCTGAAGAGCAGTTGATCCAGATCCTTACTGAGTACGGCGAAGAACCGAAGGCAAGGGCAATCGCACGAGCTATCATAGCTGCAAGGCCGATCCGTACCACTACGGAATTGGCTTCCGTTGTCAAAGGACAATGGCGCGGCCATAGCAAAGTGCACCCGGCGACTCGAACCTTTCAAGCTATACGCATAGCCGTAAATAACGAGCTTGAAATGATCGATAAAAGTCTACCATTGTGGATTAATTTACTGAGTCCAGGCGGACGACTCTGTATCATTAGTTTCCAGAGCCTAGAAGATAGGCTCGTGAAAAATCACCTGGCAGAAGCCAGCGGCAACAGATACGACGCAGAGCTCAGGCTCCTGACAAAACGGCCAGTTACTGCCGGAACCCACGAATTAGCTTTCAATCCGCGAGCACGTAGCGCAAAACTACGAGCCGCAGTGAAAATCAAAAATTAAAAACTAGGAGATGCGTCAGAAATAAAAAACTATTCCTGATGATAATCCTTAACGAAAGGAGAAGCATAATGCCCATCCAAATCAAATCCACATCACGCGCTTACAAAGTACGTGTAAAAGTAGTCTAAGCACTACTACAAGAAAAAAGGGCAACCCCTCGGGGTTGCCCTGATTCACTCTACTCCCAATCTATGAAAGATATATCTTTCCGCTAGAGAGTTCTACTATGCGCGGCATGCAGCCTGCGACCAGAGCATGCACGTAGCTTAGATCTTATACAAATACAAAAATAATAAAAAAGGAAAGGGGATGCTTTATGACGTATTCAAGCTCTCTTTCTATGTCTCGGCAACAGCGCTTTGCGAGTCGGAACCAGAATGCTGTTGATTTTAGGAACCGTAGCCAACGTCTCGGACCAATAAGTAACACGGTCATGTTGATCGTCTTGGCTTGTCTTCTCGGACTTTTATATCTTACCCAGGTAACTAAAACCAACGCTTATGGCTACCAGGTCAATGCCCTGACAGAGCAGCAGGCTCAGCTGAAGAGCGAGCATGATGATCTCGAAGTAGCATCCGCACGATTGCAATCTCTTGACCGTGTTCGTGCCAGTTCGCAAGCTACCGCACTCGCTCCAACCGCACCATCCGGCACTGTCCAAAACTAAGCCTATTCCTGACATAAACGGCAAATGCAGGGTATAATAAAAAGCTAATGGCATATTTGGCTTCTTCCGAGGGTAACACGTACCAATCTATCAAGCGTATCCGTATTTGGTATGCGCTGCTTATCCTTGTCATGGCCATCTTTCTCGTCCGTGTCTTTTATCTGCAGGTCATTCGTTATGACCACTATAAAAACGCTGCTTTGTCGGACCAACTCAAGCAGTATCAGGTACCAGCTACGCGCGGCAGTATCTTGGGTTATGACGGTGATAAAACCCTTCCCATAGTTCTGAATGAAAAACTTTATACTTTGTACGCAGACCCCGCATTTATTAAGGACGCGCCTAAAGTCGCTCGGGACGTAACGAATATTGTCGGCGGTGATACGGACAAATATGAAAAACTGATGCGCACCAAAGACAGCCGCTATCAGATTCTTGCCAAGAAAGTAACCGAAGAGCAGAAAGACAAGATTACCAAGCTGGAACACCCCGGCCTAGGCACGACACGCCAGGATTACCGCACGTACCCGCAGGGGACTTTGGCATCCCAGGTACTCGGCTTTGTGAATGATGAAGGCGTTGGCTCATATGGGATCGAGCAGGCGCTTAATGACAAGCTGAAAGGACAAGCAGGCGAACTGAAGGCTATTAC
>JAQGGU010000026.1 GCA_028289265.1 Candidatus Saccharimonadota bacterium
ACGGGCTTTATTATTTGATGGCAGCGTACTACTATGAAGTACACTCAACGTACCGGCTATGACTCATCTACTCCGTACACGGCGAGATAGAAGCAACAATAGTATTACTTTATATGTCTGAATTAGCTTATGACCCGAATACGCCTCGCACCTATCATGACGCGCTTACTGCGGCCATGTTCGCGGAGCAGATACGGGGTACTAAAACCGTCCTTAGTATAGCCGCCGGCCGTACCGCACTTGCTTTCGACCTCTGTAGAATGGATAATCGACCACTGGTCATCTCGTTAGACCCAATGTATAAAAATCAACCTTTTTCAAGGCGATGGGAAGACCGGTATGTTGCCGGTCTCGCGCAAACTATTCCGTTTGTGGATGAGTCGTTCGACCTTACGATATGTCACTTTGGAGTACAGCATATGCCGCCGAAAACTGTACCGGCTGCCGTAAGGGAAATGCTGCGCGTCACCAAGCGTGCAGGTTTCGGTCCATACCGGGGTAATATTATGATAAACCCCGTGTTCAACGGCGAAGTACTAGAGCAGGAACTGATGGCCGCCGGACTGTCTGGTAGTGTGGCTGCTGTCGATTGGCATGACCGCGAGGCCTTTCCGCTCGTGCTGAGGAAAGATGTTTTCCCCTCATTGGCTATACTGAAAAATGACAGTCTGGATGACGACGTTCAGGATAGGTTATTGCAGGTCATAGCAGATACGACGGCGCTTCGCCGTAAAAGGAAAAGCCTGGGCGAACGGATTTCCCGGCTAAAAGGCGGTACCAGTTACAGGTAATCCTAGTATATAACCCTGTTTATTCGGTATAATAGCAGTCAACCAATGGCTGCTATTATTTTTGATTTTGACGGAACCATCGCGGATAGTTTTGACTATGTCGCTAGTTTTTTAGAGCGCCACGTGCGCCGCGGGCACCCTTTGACTGAGGAAGAGAAGCAAAAACTGCGCGGTATGACCATGCAGCAAATGGCCACGCACCTTGGTAGCCCCTGGTGGTATCTGCCGGTTCTGTTTGTCGTTGGGCGCCGGGCAATGGGTAAGGCAATCTACAATGTCCCGATCTTTGATGGTATGGGAAAGGTAGTTGAGCAGCTACACGCCGAGGGCCATGAGTTGATGATCGTGAGCAGTAACAACAACCGTAATATCAAAAAATCTCTCAAGCAGCACCACCTTTACAAGTACTTTACGGATGTCTACGGCAATGCCGGATTTTTTGGTAAAAAACGGGCGATCCGCCGCGTTCTGTGGCGTAATAGCTTAAAGACAAAAGAAGCCGTCTATATCGGCGACGAGGTACGTGATGTTGTCGCTTCTAAAGCGGCGGATGTGCGGGTCATCGCGGTGTGCTGGGGTTTTGACCAGAAAGACATATTGCAGTCGCACAACCCCACCGCAATAGCCGACAAACCACAAGATATTATCCGAATACTCGAGGAGTTGTAGTGCAAATGGAAGAAGTTGTCATTGAAAAATTAGTATTTGGCGGTCAGGGACTTGGTACGCTGGCTGACGGCCGTAGGGTTTTCGTGTGGAACGCCTTACCGGGCGAAACAGTCAAAGTAGAAATTATCAAAAAGAAAAAGTCATATGTCGAGGCGATAGCACGCGAGGTTGTTCAACCGTCGAAAGAGCGTATCGAAGCCGAGGAGGAAAACTACCTGGCGACGTCACCGTGGCAGATCATGACGTACGCCGCTGAAAATGAATACAAAAAATCCATCACCGAAGAACTCTTTGCCCGAGAAAAAGTAACCATTCCAGATTTCGGGATTAAATATCCAAAAGACGAGTGGCACTACCGCAATAAGATGGAATATTCATTTTGGGGTGATGACGATGGTCTGCATCTGGCTTTGCATATGCGGGGGTCCCACGGCAAGCAAATAGTGCAGGGGAGTAAGCTGGCTTTGCCGGCGATTGATAAGGCGGCCAACGCAATATGTACTCAGTTAAATATGCTGAGTGGCCGTGCAGGTGACCTGAAGACTATAATTGTTCGCGCCAACCAAAAAGGCGAGGCGGTCGCAGCGCTATTTACTAAGCTGGAAAAGTTTAAAGAATTGGATCTTCCCGCAGAAGTAAAAGGCTTGCGGGTGTATTATTCTAATCCCAAGAGCCCGGCTTCGGTACCGACAAAATTACTGTACGAGGTCGGAGATCCTCTCCTGCAGGATGAGTTGCTTGGAACGCCGTTCGTGTATGATGTTGACTCATTTTTCCAGGTAAATATACCTATTTTCGAACAAGCACTGACGAGCATCAAAGAGCATATCGATGAACCCGAAGTGACTGATATGTATGCCGGTGTTGGCAGTATCGGCCTCAGTGTGGCTACCGACAGAGTTGACCTGGTCGAGCTTGATCCGGCAACTGCTCATATGGCTTCGCACAATGCCTCGGTAGCCAGCAACCAGATGGTAGTGAATGTCATAGAGACATCAACTGAAAAAGCCCTCGGCTACATCACGCGTGATAAGCCGGTTATCTTCGACCCGCCACGCGCCGGTTTGCACCAAAAGGTGGTCGAAAGAGTACTTGAAGTGCTGCCGGAAAAGGTTATCTATCTTAGTTGTAACCCGTCGACTCAGGCGCGCGACCTCGCTATGCTGCAAGAAAAATACATCGTCGAATACTTCGAGGCCTACAATTTCTTTCCCCGCACGCCCCACATCGAAACCCTGGCTGTATTGAAGCGAAAATAAACAGCTTTCCTCGTGAAGCAATGCACGAGTGTCTATGTTTAAATGATACATATGAATTTCACTATAGATAGGCAATGATAATGTGGGCTGTCACTATTCTTTTCTACGCGGCTTTTGGGTATATCCTGTACCGTATTGTACGTAGGCCGGTGAGAGACTCATTTGGAGGTAGGATCGAATTTCGAAAGGGCCGCGTATACGAGTTCGTTCTTGGGGATTACCTTCAATCGTATCAAGCATTCGGTTATTTTAATGGCCTGGATATTTTCTTGCCATTCCAGATGCCACATATCTATTTGGATAGTAGAAAGGCCGGCGGCCACAGAGTAGGGGCTATATTTGATAGCAGCCAACGTATTTCGCTAGAGGGAAATTTTAGCCAGTATTTCAACGTGTTTGTGCCTCAGCGTTATGAAACTGTTGCGCTCAGTGTATTATCGCCTGATGTTATGCAGGTATTACAACGCCATGCAGCCGATTTTGACGTTGAAATTTATGGAGAACACCTGCGGATTATTAGTAATCGCGACGTCGTTCGCGATACGGAACTGCAGACAAGTCTTATGGGAGTCGCAGAAAAAGTATTACAAGAGCTCGAAGACCGGCAGCGAAGCTGGACGCTGTCGAATACGATGCAATCAATAGATCAGGACCTGCGCGTCTATCCTGAATCCGGCTTTCGCCGCTTTAACCGATACGTCAGTTGGAAGAGATTTTGGCTCAGTATTTTTTGGTGTATGTGCATAGTACCGTTTTTTGTACTCACCGGTTACTACCTTTGGATGGAAAACTATGGGCTTGCAACTATTTTTCTAGCCGTAACGGTGGCCGAGTACTTAGCTCTCCAGTGGTTTACTGGGTCTATGCAAGCAAGCAGTCGATTCCATTCTCGATGGGGTTCAAAGCCACAGGCCCGGTAATCGCTATACCGATAAAGTGCTTTGGCGCTAGGATTTAGTGAGTAATTTCAACCAGGTCATTTGACAAGTTTGGAAGCTTGCCACTGTCTTTTTGGTACTGTAGCTCTGTAGCCATCACCCATACTGACTCAGCGTCGGCTGCAGTGAAGGGGGCTTTTGGCCGGTAGAAAGCACCAGGAAGTACCAGGCCGACTGCAGAGCGGTGAGCCACTGGATCGCTGTTTTTAGTTGCGCCAGCCTCAGACTCAAATTGAACGCCTATAACGTGGGCGGGTTTAGTGCTGCCGGGTGTAACGTTTTTCGGTAGGGCGTATACGACGGCTCGCCATGCGGGAGTTTGCGCCAGCCTTTCGACAAAAGCAGGTGCGGCCGACTCGATGGCTCGCCCAACGATACCGAGCCTGATCAGCTCGTCACTGTGGCGTTGCTGTATATCGTCTAGAGCAAAAGATTGTTCTGCGTTAGCTATAAATTCTGAAAAATCGTCTTTGAAGGGTACTGATTCTTGCGACATGGAATATATTATACCACAAACATGTAAAAATGGCAACAGATTTTCATTCCTAGCCTCCACTTGTACTAGCTCACAGGAGGTCGAACTCGTCCGCTCAACAATCGAAGGTGCTATTATGTAAAAAAGTACTCAAAGGATAAAATATGCCTCAAGAATTTCCTGCTGATCAGCCGCAACAAGACGATTCCTCAACTACTCATCCTAGCCACCAGCCGATAATCTCAAATGCTTTTCCACGGTACGGTAATGGCGAGCAGCATCCTTTTCAAGGAGGACGACCCCCTATAGATGACTCAGGAGGCCGTACGCCCAATCATAGGCCTAGTATGTTTATCAGAGTGCTTTTTGGGGCGGTAAGTTTCGTACTTTTAATAGGCGTACTCTTTGTTGGAGCAAAGAGTTGGTCGAGGATGACTACGCCAATATCTCTGGAAGAGAAACAGCAAATCGCCGCCGACAACTTGCAGAAGATGCAGAACCGCGACACCGAAAGAGAAGTTGACTTGCGTTCGCTCAGTGCTCAACTGGAGTATTTTTATGACAATCACAAGTACTATCCCTCCTTGGAGCAGATTAATGACAATGACTTCAGAAAGAAAGAGTTTGACAATCTTGACCACGGCGGCCCTGAGCCTTTTCGTGATCCGTTAGGAAAGACCAGTAAAATGAAAGACTCTTTGGGTCGCGCCCAGTACATGTACCGGACTGAACCCGGTAGCTGCGACAATACTGGAACAAAGTGTGCTCATTATGTACTTGGCGCTTTTTACGAAGAAAATCCAAGCAACTCCAACTACTTCCGGCTCGGAAGCGTTAATTAACCCGGGACAATGCCCATTACCCTATAAAGTTGCTATAATAAACAGTAATGAACTATTGGAGGGAACGGAGCCAGCCGTATAAACCTGGCCAGGCGGCGCCTTTTAAGGTCAGCCGCAGTAAGATCGAGCTTTTTATGCAGTGCCCGCGCTGCTTCTGGCTTGATGTGCGCCTTAAGATTACGCGTCCGAACGGGCCGCCGTTCAACATCAACAAGGCCATCGATGAACTCTTCAAGAAAGAATTTGATGCTTACCGCGTAAAAGGTGAGCCGCATCCCATTATGACCGAGTACAGTGTCGCTGCCGTGCCATTCATGCACGAGAAGCTTGATGATTGGCGGGAGACATTTGTCGGTGTGCAGGCACCTCATAAAGAAACGAACCTGCTCGTATTTGGCGCCGTTGATGACTTGTGGGTGACACCGACGGGAGATGTCATCGTCGTCGACTATAAAGCAACTGCCAAGGACAAAGACGTATCAATCGATTCCGGCTGGCAGATCAGCTACAAACGCCAGATGGAAGTCTACCAATGGCTACTCAGACAAAACGGTCTGCCAGTAAGCAGTACGGGCTACTTTGTCTATGCCAACGGACGGATGGACATGGACGGTTTCTTTAACAGAATCGAGTTTAAGACGAAAGTCATCCCATACACCGGTAATGACAGTTGGGTGGAGCCAACTTTGCTCAAGATGAAGGCCTGCATGGATAACGACGCTATGCCGCCGATCGGTGACAGTATCATGGGCGGCCCCTGCGAATTTTGTACGTACGCCCGCCAGCGCACTGAACTGACCGTGAAGGCTTTACAGGCACAAAAAACGGCCAAAGCCTGATAGTAGCTACTACGCTCGCGCTTGGCAAAATATTGCTAAGTGTGATATAATATACATTATCTTACTATAAGAGTTACTGCCATGGCCCATACCTCTGAACATACCCCCCACCAGTCTCCCGCTGAGTTAATTGATACTCGTTTTGGGTTCCTGGCTCATCCGTTAGAACTCACTCCTTATCAGCATAAACAACATGACAGCGTAATGGAAAACGCCATGGATAATCGGCTTGTCGGTGAAATGCTCTCTGTATTTAATAAAAACGGTGATCAGGGCACCAAAAACCATTCTCTCGGGGTTAGCTGGATAGTTGCCGCGGCAGCCCTGGAGCTTGGTCTGGAGAAACGTGATGCCACGATGTTGGCAGTAGCCGGCGCCATACACGATATCGAAAAAGGCAATCCGATTATCAGTTGGGTATTTAATTCACGTGTCAAATATGCTGATAACCCCGCTATGTTCAGGCTAGGGCAGCGTCATGCGAAATGGGGAGAGCATAAGGTGAGCCGGCTTGGTTCTGGACCAAATATAGCCATGCTCGTGGGATCTCACCACGGCTTCCAGACTGACCGGCCAGCCTATGGTATTACCGCTGATAATGTCCGGGCTTTCGAGGAACCCGATGGCTACGTGCCGCCTATAAAAGTCATGGCTGAGATCCTTGCATCAGGGGATAGTACTCATGCTTTGAGTGTGGATCCAGCAGTCAGCGGCCGCCTATATCTTAATAAAAGTGATGTCAGTCCTGCTAGGGCTATGGAAGTGGTAAATACTTTGCGAGTACGTGATGAGGTGAAACGGGCGATTGGTAAAGTCGTTGGTTACGACGAATTACGCGACGCCGCCTAATCTTTTAAGCTATAATAGCCGCTATGTTAGATATTCAGTTTATTCGCGACAATCCTGATCTCGTAGAGGAAAAGTCCAAGCAAAAGGGTTATACAGTAGATATAAAGCAGTTGCTAGAGCTTGATACACAGCGCCGCACGCGTCTCACGCAAGTAGAAGAACTGCGCGCCCGCCGCAATACGCTATCCGATCAAATGAAGGGCGGTAAGCCCTCGGACGAACAGCTTGAGCAGGGAAGGCAGCTCAAGGATGAGATCGGTACATTGGAGGCCGAGCTAGGACCGCTCGAAGAGCACTTTCAAGAACTCCTCAAGACAGTACCAAACATGCCGCTTGAAGATGTGCCAGTCGGTGCGACCGAAGATGAAAATGTGATCGCGAAAAAGGTAGGAGAACCTGTAGATTTTGGTTTTAAGCCAAAGCATCACCACGAACTGGCTGAGCCCAAAGACCTTATCGATAAAGAGCGGGCTGCGAAAATTTCCGGCTCACGCTTCGCCTATCTTAAAGGTGATTTAGTCTTACTGCAATTCGCTATTATTCAATTTGTTATGCAGACTCTCGGCGATGAGCGCGTACTAGAAAATCTAATCCAAGAAAATAACCTCAATGTTTCTGCCAAGCCGTTTACACCGGTATTGCCGCCGGCGATGTTGCGCACTGAGCCTTACGTGGCTTCAGCCCGCCTTAACGCAGAAGAGGTGACCTACAAGATTGAGCAGGACGACCTGTGGCTCAACGCCAGCGCGGAGCATACGCTTTGTACTATGTACTGGAACGAAGTCTTGCCGGAAGACATGTTTCCGATCCGTTATATTGGTTATTCTACGTCTTTTAGGCGGGAAGCAGGCACCTACGGCAAGGACACGGAAGGCATTATCCGCATGCACCAGTTCGACAAACTCGAAATGGAAGTATTTAGTACGCCCGAAACTGGTCTCGATGAACACTACCTAATGGTTGCTATCCAGGAATATCTAGTACAGCAACTCGGCCTGCCATACCAGATCCTGCAGAAGTGTACTTTTGATATTGGTAAACCAAATGCACGAGGTGTCGATCTCGAAGTCTGGTTCCCGGGGCAGCAGAAGTACCGCGAGACTCATACTGCCGACTTTATGACCGATTACCAATCGCGAGACCTGAAGATTCGAGTAAAGCGTAAGAGTGGTGAAACACAGCTAGTACACACCAATGATGCTACGGCATTTGCTCTGGGACGTATCCTGGCCGCTATAATGGAAAATTACCAAACAGCGGATGGCCACATTATCATCCCAGAAGTTCTTCGCCCGTATATGCAAGGACGTGAGCAGATTTAGTATATGAAAGAAGTCATCGGTGATTTCGAGTCTTTCATTACTAACATCGATAGAGGCCTGGGTAAGCTGGGACTGAGAACGGGCGGTATATCATATATATCGGTGAAGCTCTACGAGCAACCGCTTGGAGTGGTGGCTCTAGTACAGCGGCTCGGACTCGGGTACGCCAAGCCGTAACTAAATTCGTACTTCATAGCCGCTGTAAATTGATACAATACATATGCGGACATGCCATAAAAAGCCAAAAACCAGGTATGACCCTTAAGGAGGATAACAAATATGATTGAACGCTTTGACATTCAATTTATCCATGCGTCCCGTGATGAAAACTTAACAAAATATGTTACTAAGAAGCTCGGCAAACTCGACCGCTATCTCGCCAAACAATCTCGTCCCAGCGCTCATGCCGAGGTTCAGCTCAAAGAAGGTAAGGCTACTGATGGCCGCGACTGCACCTGTGAGGTAACCCTCCATTTGCCACACGATGTTATTAATGTATCTGAAACTAGCCTCAATATGTACACCGCGGTGGATATTGTGGAACTGAAGTTAAAGCAACAAATGAGAAAGTATAAAGAGCTGCACACTTCAGGCACGCTGCGCCGCCGCTTATCCAGCCGCTTTTCCCGTAAATCTGTCGTTGCGTAACAGTGATTAGACTATAGCTGTCAAAAATACGTCGATTTATTGAACATAACGGGGTACAATGTAACCCAGCACTTTCATGATGTCTTTGCTTGCATGAAAGACCCGAATTTTCTAGATATCAGGGAGAGGGAATAACGTGAATATTGTATTCAAAAAAGTATTGGGTGACCCCAATGCCAGAACGGTAAAGAGACTTAAGCGCCGCGTGCGTGATGTAAACGCGCTTGCTGACAAGTATCAGAAAATGAGCGATGAAAAGCTTCAGGCACAGACCGAGGCTCTAAAGAAACGCCTTAAAAAAGAGTCGTTGGACAAGATATTGCCTGACGCCTTTGCTGTCGTACGTGAAGCTGCTACCCGGACGCTCGGACAGCGTCACTTCGATGTACAGCTGATCGGTGGTATGGTGTTGCACGAAGGTAATGTCGCTGAGATGAAGACCGGTGAAGGTAAAACCCTCGTAGCCACAGCGCCTGTGTATCTGAACGCGCTGACCGGCAAGGGTGTGCTCGTCGTTACCGTTAACGATTATCTGGCACAGCGTGATGCCGGCTGGATGGCCGAAGTCTATTAT
>JAQGGU010000047.1 GCA_028289265.1 Candidatus Saccharimonadota bacterium
TCACTGCTACTAGCACAGAGGCTCTACTCCCAACTATCCAATCACGGGTAAGCTTGCTTCAGCTCGTCCCGCCAGCTCCTGAACAGATGAAGTCATATTTTATCGAGCAAGGCTATGCGAGTGCCGACATTGATAAAGCCCTTATGTTGGCCGGCCATTTGCCTGGGCTGACTAGCGCTCTACTATCACACGAAGAGCAGCACCCATTGCACGAGGCGACCGTACAAGCCCGCGCATTACTGCAATCGTCGGTCTACGAGCGCCTGCTTATGGTAGATGGACTTTCTAAACAACGTGAGCTTATCATGAATATCCTGAGCATATTGAGCCAAATGGCTCGTATGGCGCTCATGCGCAGCCCGGAAGCAGCTACGAGAGCGACAGAGCGCTGGCAGAGAGTGCTCAAGGTATCGTTTGAGGCGGAAAAGCAACTGCGCCACAATACTTCTAGCAAGTTGGTACTCATGCGGCTCATGCTTGAACTGTAAAATTCTGGTATACTTAGTCTACGATGTTTGAACTATTCTTTGTTGCTGGATTTGGCGTGCTAGCTTTCTACAATGCCAGAATCCGTGAAGATGAATTTGGCATAGTTTCTAGAAAGGTTGGCGACCGGCTAGGAAAACTATGGGACATCGCACATCAAGGTATGCGCGAGAACCGTTTCCTTAGGGCTGAAAAGGCTTTGCTGACCATCCTGAAAATCGATGAAAAGAATGCAGCCGCCTACAACCGCCTGGGTATCCTCTATGCCAAGCAAAAAGAGTACCGTGATGCCATAGACTGTTTTGAGATCGCCTCGAGCATCGAAGCAACGAGCTCAAGCCTGCACAACCTAGGGCTGATTTACTACGAAACGGAAAACTATGAAAAGGCTGCCATTGCGTTTGAGCAAGCCCTAAAACTCGAAGATAAGTTAGCTGCGCGACACGTTGCATATGCTAAAGTGCAAGAAAAGCTAGGCAACACAAAGCTCATGATCCAGGAGCTTGAAAAAGCATGCGAACTGGAACCCAATAAAGAGACATATACTTTACTGCAAAAGGCCTACGCGGCTAATGGTCAGCAAGCAGAGGCAGATCTCGTAGAAGACCGCCTTAAGAAGCTGATCGTCCCAGCCGGGCGACCGAAGCGCATTATCCGCCCTCGCCGTGTCGCTATCTAGGTCCAGGTTCTTTCATACGTATAATTTAATATAGGGGTGCAGCCGCCTGCGATGGTAGTTGTGCCTTTATATCTTCGATTTCGCCAGGGGAGATAGTTGCTTTAAGTGCTCCCCAAGCGGTCAAAACCTGCTTTTTCGCCCTGGCTTCATCGATGTTTTCCTTTTCCATGAATTCTCTAATGATATCCTGGTGCCGTTCATCCCTGGCGGGCATGTCCGCTGAAAGTGCTATATCCTGTAATTCCTGAGGTAACTGGCTGGCAAAATCTTTTCGTTCGTCTGCCGTGAGACGTTCGGCTATGCTTTCGACCATTTGGTCTAAGGCTTCTTTTGACTCCGCATCGGAAAAGCCAGAGTCGTGTTGAATTTTCTTGATTAGTTCTCGGTATCCCATAGCATCCCCCTCACCCTGTTTACCCATCTAAGGACATCATATGCAGTTTATACCTATATGGCAGTTATGTATTTTACTGGTTTAAGGCGGTTCGGTGTTAACAAAAGGCTGACCTTTGGTTATTTAGCGTTGGCGGTGGTGTCGTATGAGAGTTGCCAGTAAACAGCCACCTCTGAAATCATACTACTCTAAGCAAATAAAAAAGCCTGTCTTGCGACAAGCTTTTTAATTTGGTGCAGGGTGAGGGATTCGAACCCCCGAAGGCTGAGCCAGATGATTTACAGTCACCCGTGTTTGACCGCTTCACTAACCCTGCAAGGTGTTAATACTATGGAGCCGACAGAGGGATTCGAACCCACGACCCGCTGTTTACAAAACAGCCGCTCTAGCCACTGAGCTATGTCGGCCTATATGATAATGTGCCTAACAGATATAGAGTGTATCAAAAACGCGCCAATATTACTACTATTTGGATAGAAAATATTTATATAAGATAAATGTTGACAAAGCATAAGCAGAGTGCTACATTCTTAGTAGTAAGCAATCGCAAAAAACGAAAACTTACAAACCAGGCCAAAGCCCCAAAAGCCCAAGCCACACATATACTTTCTGCAGAAAGAACAAAATACCGGCCTGATCAGTCGGTATTTTTGTTTATTATGCATAGCTTACACTAGAAATAACCTCAGTTATTTGGTACAATCTGACAGTTGCATTTAGTGCCGCCTTAGCTCAGTGGTAGAGCACTTCCATGGTAAGGAAGGGGTCTCGAGTTCAAGTCTCGAAGGTGGCTCCATATGAACATAAAAAAACTACCCATGCAGGGTAGTTTTTTGTTTGGTTGGCTATGCCTATTACGGGACTATTCGATAAGACAATTGCATCGAATTCGTACCGCCAGCGAAGCGGTCCCAGTTGCCTAGGAATGTGAATGTATTCGTAGTGCTATTATATGTAACGGCAATGTTGTATCGTCCAGAAATACTCTTACACTGCGTGGGGTATGACGATGTATCAGTCGTAGGAAACGGTGATGATGTAACGCTGGCGGGATAGCCGACTTTAGACCTTGTGGCGCTATCAATACAGAAATACTTTGGGGAGCTGCTGTATATACTGCTCGGGCCGGTTGTCTGGGTGAGGGCCACCGCACGCACAAGCTCGACCTGCCCCTGAAGGATTTGCAGCATCTCTCCGCGCTCTTGTCCGTCTCGAACCGCAAGAGTGCTTTTTTGGGTAACAGTAAAAGCGCCAGCTAACACCGAACTTACTACTGCGATAGCGATCATAACTTCTACGATCGTATCACCTCTTTCGCCCCATCGTCTGGAATATCGACGCATAGCTTACATTCACTCTTCCGGTTATGTTTATCCGTTTTGTTAATAGTAGCACAAGCGTAATGACCGGTAAAGCATCCTGAGAAGCTTGCAACTTATAGTTATCTCTGTTAAACTAGTGTAAAGTTGACAAAAGTAAGGATAGCTCAAGGATTTTATTGTGGCAAAAAAAGGTGATAAGCGAAAAATTGTAGGCCTCGTCAGTGAAGAGTCTGGTGAGCGCATTTATTACACTACCAAGAATACTCAGAATACGACTGAAAAGTTAGCACTTCGCAAGTACAGCCCTAAGCTGCGCAAGCACGTCGTTTTTACCGAAACGAAGAAGAACCTCGGTCGCAACGAAGCACCAAAGCGCTAACCGCGTAGTCGAACCAGCTCCCATAAGTAGATGTTTATTCCAGCGGTACTGCCGGAATACACCTTATAGTCCGGCTGCCCATCGCTAGGCCCCTGATAATTCAGGGGCTATTTTCTTTTATAAGCCTATACGTCTCAATAGGACTACTCGTTTTGGATTAGGGGTAGTTGTAAATTTACTTACTATCGTTCGTAAAAGTCGAGTATTGTATTCACGAGTTCGGCGTGGCTCCAGACAAGCGGCGCTACACCGAGAGGAGTGCCATCTTCAGGATCGAACTGCTCCCCGAGAACACCGCTAGGATGGCTCCTGGCCAGCGTCCAATCTATGAGATCACGCGCTTCCTTGCCGCGGTTAACGCTTATGTAATACTGTGCGAGCCATAAAGTACACACTATCCATGGATTACCACCGTACTTTGTTTTGCTTAGGAAGTAATCGTCACCCGGGTAACGGATAACCCCGCCAATCGGACCTTTTTTGAAGATGTCCTGCTCGATTTTTTGTACGGTGCTTTGCAGCCGCTCGTCATTCAAAGGCAATTTAGCGTACATAAACGGGCCGTACATATTGGCGATGTCGATAGTATCATCATAATGCGTGACATTATCTTCGAGCAGCAGGCTTTTGCGGAAGTAACCGTCCGGATGGTATAGCGCATCGAGTTTTGACCTCATCTGCGTGGCGGCACGCTGCCATGCTACCGCGTCTTCCGGCCGGTCAGCTACGCTTGCTAATCGGGCTGCTGCTTCAAGGCCTGCTATAACGGTACACACGGTATACGTGAAGGTCGCGAAGCTTTGTTCCCACAGGTCATAACTGGCATGGGGCAAACCGGTTTCATCGTCGACGTAGGCAGCGAGGAAGTTGGCGCACGGAACCACGAAAGTGTTATAAAGATTTTGGACATACAGGCTGTCATTGCTGGCTTCGTATAGCTCGTTGAGCATGAATAGCATAATTGCCGTCTCATCCTCCTGGATAGCAAGCTCCTTGTGCCGGTTGTGCACCAATGGATGCCAGGTGCTGCCTATAGCACGGTCTGGCTGGTACTTATGCATCATATAACCATCACGGTGCAAGACGTCGCGAGCGAATAAGAAAAATTGCTTGGCTTCATCAAAATGGCCTGTCCGTAATAACGGCCAAAGGGCATAGGCTGCGTCCCGTGGCCAGCAGTAACAGTAATAGTCGCGGCCGTAATTGAAGATACTCGAGTCGCCGCTAGCCAGTATAGATCCGCGGCTATCGCAGTGTGCCTTGATGAGCAACAGACTTTGTTGTACTGCCAACCGCTCGCGTTCGGGTATGCGCGTGAAACGCTCGTCGTTCGGGTGGAGCCATTCCTGCCAATACAGACGAGTCTGATGGAAGCGCTTATCGACTTCGCCGGATTTTTGCAGTTGTCCATGCGCTTCCTCGACGTCATTCTGGCTACTCCCGGCAGCTATCCAATAGTGGACCGTCGCGGAAGATGCAGCATCTATTCGAAGAGGGAAGCGCAGTACGCTGTCGACGCCACCATGTTCAACCGGATTATTCGACAAGTCCCCGTCTTCAGCGTCCATATAAGTACCCGCTTTGCCCTCAATGCCGTAATTGCCGATGGCATACTGGTCAAATGGCTTTCCGTCTTCCTGTTGGCCACCTATAGCCAGACAAAAACGTCCTTTGTAGTCCAGGATGTAGTTACTGTCCGGCACATAAAGTGCGGTATCACTGCGGCCGCCACTGGATATTTGAAATACCTGGTGCATGAACAGTCGTATCTCACGGTCTTTTTTAGCAAGGTTCTCTACACGCACTTTTCGAATAAAAATGTTCATTTCATAATCAATGGTGTCTTGCAGATGTAAGGTCACCCCAAGATCTTTGCTATGGAGCCGTACGCTACTTATAAGCGCGTCGGCTTCAAACAGGACACTGATCTCCCAAGTATCATCATCAGTCCAGCTGAAAGTCTTATCTACGTAGATACCGATTTTGTGGTGCAAGCTTCTAGAAGTCGTGAGATTTTCTAGGCCGACATACGGATAATAAAAGTCATGTACTAAGCCATGCTCATTGAGGCCGATAAACATTTGTCCATTACTTAGTACTACTGGTCGTCCCACGTGCCACCCTCCGCAAATGCTGTGCTCTAACGAGCGTTAATAGCAACGCCTGTTTCACTGAGGCGGTATTTGAGATCATGATATGAATTCATAAAATTGATGAATGCCTCATACGGAGATTCGTACGGACTGAAATAGGCATGGATGTCACCATCACTGAACCACTTCGTACACATATAGTAGAAATGGTCAGACGTTTGCAGTCGGCGCCAATCCTCGATAAGTGCCAGATCGTGTGTGGCTATGACACTTTCCTGGAGGTCATATAGAGCATTGATGGACTCTTGCTGCATGGCATTACCCAGCCAAGCCGATAGGTCACGCTCTGAATCCGCCCAGGTAGTCGTGTAGGGTACGTCGACCATATCCTTTGACTCAAAATTATCTATAGCCTCGCTGACGGTCATAAAGGTATTTCCCTTGGTCTTCAACCACTGCTTCGGGAGGTGTTCAAGGAAACTGAAGATACCGGACTCATTCCACTGGTGCTCGCCAAATGTTTCGTAGTCCATGAAGAGGTTAAAATTGGTCGCTTCAGTGTCCGAGTTCAGCCAGTCCGTAAACTTGTCAGCGGTCAGCGGCCATTCAGTCCAGCTTTGGTCGCCAAAGCGGAACGCGATATCATCGCTGAGCTTATAGTTCTTCATTAGAAGCCGGATATTATTAGTGTAGGACGGACGGTAGACATGGTTTGCGCTGCGCCATCCAAGAACCTTGTCCCATCCCTCGGCAAGAATACCCTTATAACCGGCTTTGTCGGCCCAGTAGGCGAGGTCGTTATTATAAGCAAGCTCGGTGTTACGGAAGACTTTTGGTGTCTGGCCGAATAGTTCTTCTACTTTTTCGCGGTGCATTTTGACCTGCATTTCGAACTCGGCACGCGAGTAGAAAAAGGCCAAACTGTGGTGGTAGGTTTCGCCGACGATCTCAACCTGGCCCGTTGCCATAATATCTTTGAAAGACTGTAGGGCTTTTGGCGACCACTTTTCCAGTTGTTCAAGCACAGTACCTGTGATGGACATACTTACCTTGAACTCCGGGTGGGCTTTGAGAAGTTTCAGAAGCTTCGCATTTGTGGGCAGATATGACTTTTCGGCCACCTTGTGTAAGATGCGCTCATTGCTTTCGCGTGATTCGTACTCGCCATCAAAGTAGTCATGGTTCGTACCGGCATCAAATATAGTGTAGTTCCGTATTCGGTATGGCTGGTGAACGTGTAGATACAAAATAATGGCTTTTTTGCTCATGCCGCAACCAACCTTCCTTCAGCAGAAACATGCCGGTCGTATATATTACAAACTTTGTGGGCGGCGTCATCCCATGATAATTGCATCAATTCCTGGAAGGCATTGTGGTGCAGCTCTTCCCGAAGCGTGTCGCTGCGCACTACGGCCGTCATTTGGTTAGCCATTTCATGCGTATCCCATGAGTCGACTCTCAGGCAATTCTTAATGGATTCGCCGACGCCGGACTGATTACTGATTAAAACGGGTGAACCGTATTCTATTGCTTCAAGTGCTGTCAGTCCGTAGGGCTCAGATATGGAAGGCATGACGAAGAGGTCCGCGATACCAAAACTGTCGCGCCAGTTTTTGCCGCGTTGGAAACCAGTAAAAATAACGTTTTTCGAGATACCAAGCTCAGCCGCGAGTTCTATGAGTTCGAAGTACTGCTCGCCATTACCGACTATCAGGAACATAGTCTTCGGCTCACGGGCAACTACTTCTTTGGCGGCATAGAGAAGATTGAATAGGCCTTTTTGGATAGTCAATCGGCCGACATTAGTGATAATGCGCCAACCCTCTTCCTTGAGACGCACGAGGTATTTGTATGCGTTGCGGTCATCTAACGGGATCATTAGTTCACGGTCAATGCTGTTGTGCACCACTTCGATCTTATCCGCCGGGATGTCATACTCTTCGACGATCATACGCTTGGTAATGGCACTCACGGCAATGATTCGGTCCGCCATTTGAAAGGCGATAGATTCAATCTCGCGTACAACAGGGTTGCCCTTACCACCACCTGCGCGGTCACGTTCAATAGAGTGGACGTGAAGTACGAGCGGGCATTTGCTATATGCTTGGGCGCGAAGGCCAGCCTTGAAAGTCAACCAATCATGGGCGTGTATTACATCGAATTCACGACCGGCAACCATCTTAGCTACTGACTTTTCGTAGAGTGCCTGCTGGCCAACAATGTCGAGCCATTCCTCGCGGCCGTCTTCGTAGACGTATTTATTGCTATCGTAGACGCCGCCCGCTTCTATCACTGACAGGACATCCTGCGGGTGTGCGGCAGTGATATTCATGAAATCTATGTCGTGAGATGCCTTGTAGGGAAGGATAAATTCAATGTCGACATCTTTTTTTGCGAGAGCTTTACAGAGCTGGTAGCAAGCTACACCCAATCCGCCGCTGTTGTGTGGGGGTAATTCCCACCCAAGCATCAAGATTTTCATCTCTATTTGTCCTGTTGCCTCTACGCTTATGTTATTTGTCCTCAGTATATGACTTTTTTACAGCAAGCACAACCGCTATGTGAGATTTTTTATAGCGCTAGTGGTTCGAGTAAGTGAATTGATATCTCAAGGGGTGGATGGGGGCCGGTTGATGAGAGACAGGACTAGTCGCACGGCTG
>JAQGGU010000055.1 GCA_028289265.1 Candidatus Saccharimonadota bacterium
TCAAGAGAATTCATTAGCTGCACCTCCTGGTCAAGCAGAGATATCGTTTATAGTACCTTACTGGCCATGCCCACATACCTACCCATAGTGTTAAAGGTAATTATTTAGGAATCTTAGGTTTTTTTAAGCTTGTGTTTGCTATAATGCTCTACAGAAGTTACTACTATGTACGGGAGACAAAAGTAAACACATGAATGACATTTACCGCGGTTCGAATAAGGGTCGCCGCCGGCCTAATAAGAATGTGTACACGACTAAAAGCGGCAAGACGATCAAGCTCCACCAGAGTATGGGCCAGCGCATGAAAGCTAGCCAGAATGCCCGGGCAGCCCGTAAAGCGGCCTACCTGAGCACGCTCCCCAAAGATCCGCTGAAACGGCTCGCATACCGCCTAAACCCCAAGCGCTTAGCAGCTTATTGGTTTAGCCGTGAGGGCGCCCTTATGGCTCTCAAAATTACCGGCGTCGGTATTGTCGTCTGCTTCTTTATCGCCGTTGGCGTATTCGCGTACTTCCGTAAAGATTTGCCGAAGATTAAAGATATTTCAGGCGATCGCCTGGGTGGTAGCATTACCTACTATGACAGGACTGGACAAACAGTATTATGGCAAGACTACGAGGGAGTTAAGCGCATCCCTGTCGAGGGTACCGAAATGTCCGACTACGTCAAGCAGGCGACCATTGCTGTCGAGGATAAAGACTTTTATAAACACGGCGCCTTCGACGTCCGGGGTATTCTTCGCGCGGGCGTCACAGATGTCATACAAGGTCATGCCGCCCAAGGTGGTTCGACCATTACTCAACAGCTCGTTAAGCTAAACCAGCAATGGACCGATGAACGTACGATTACCCGCAAGGTGAAAGAATTGATTTTAGCCGTCGAGCTGGAGCGTGAGTATTCGAAAAGTGACATCCTGACGGGATACCTCAATATTGCCCCTTACGGCGGTGTAGAATACGGCGTAGAATCAGCTGCGCGCGATTACTTCGGTACAACCGCTAAAGATTTAACCCTGGCGCAAGCATCATTCCTGGCATCAATTCCGAAGTCACCCGGAGTGTTCTCGCCGTACAATAGCCCTCGTTTCAACCCTTCAGCGACAGAAGAAAGTAATTTTGACGAAAAGGCATTAATAGACCGGCAGCATTATGTGCTTGATCAAATGGTTGACCAGAAGATGGTAAGTAAACAACAGGCAGAGGAAGCCAAGAAGGTCGATTTACTGGCGACAATCCAGCCACTCAAACCAAAATACCAAGGTATTCAAGCTCCATATTTCGTACTTTCAGCTAAAGCCGAATTAGAGAAAAAATATGGGTCTGAGACAGTTAAAAGAGGTGGCTGGCGTGTTATTACCACGCTCAATATGGACCTGCAAAAGGTTGCGGAGGAACAAGTAACCAAGCAAGCCGCTCAGATCAAACGTTACGGTGGCGACGAAGCAGCTATGGTGGCCGCAGATGTAAAGACCGGTCAAATAGTTTCACTTGTAGGAGGAATTGATTTTGGCAATGAAAGCCACGGCTACCTGAACTTCGCTTCAAATCAAAAAGTCTCACCAGGATCCAGCTTCAAGCCCTACGACTATGCTGCTCTTATAAATTACAGCAACAACGTTGGCGCAGGCTCAGTCCTCTATGATACGCAGGGTGCTTTACCTGGGTATCCTTGTACCAACAAGAACGACCCGCGTTCCGATAAGCGTACTGAGGGCGGTCCTAACTGTTTGTGGAACTATGACTTCCTTTACCCTGGTCCGCTGACACTGCGCTATGCGCTTGGCGGCTCAAGAAATGTGCCTGCTGTTAAAGCCATGCTGACTGTCGGCACAGACAAGACCATCAAGATGGCTAGTGAGATGATGGGTAACTCTAATGCTTACAAATGTTACGAGGCTGGAGTCGATGTTAACGACGCGACGTCCGCCGATGAGGCACAATGTTTTGCTTCAGCAGCCATCGGTGACGGTGCGTATCTCCGCCTCGATGACCACGTTACCGGACTCGCTACTATGTCGCGTAACGGTTCACTGCTTCCAAAGACATACATCCTAAAGATTAATGATGGCAGCAGCAAACCTATCATGGAATTTAAGCAGCCTAAGGCTAAGCAGATCATTAAGCCTGACGCAGCCTACATCGTAAACATGATGGCAAGCGACCCTAACGCTAGCTATATGAATGCCAGCGCGAAATTCCACTCTCAAAAGAACGGTTGGCACTTCGCAATCAAGACAGGTACAACAAACGACAACTACGACGGACTTATGACCAGCTGGTCTACCCAGTACGCGGCGGTGACATGGATCGGCCACCACACCCGGCAAAAAGCAATCACCGGCACCGCAATGGAGAACCTCACCGGACCTATGACACGTGCCTGGATGGAAAATGCACACGCAAGCCTCAAACCAGAAAATTGGGTAGCTCCCACTGGCATGAAGACATTGCCATCGTTTGTCGTACGCAATAAGGTATCACGTCTTGGCGAAGTAGTGCCCAGCCCAAGCAATGACCTCTTCCCATCGTGGTATCAGGCTAAGACCAGCAACACGAACAGTTCACAAACTACCGATAAAGTTTCTGGCCGCGTTGCAACCAGCTGTACGCCTGAACTTGCTCGTCAGACTCTAGGTAATAGCAATGCCAATACATGGAATGTTGACCAATGGGCCGGAGGTAGTGCCAGTAGCGGAGGTGGCTCGAGTTCTGCGTCATCAACTGCTACAGACAATATACACAACTGTAGTGACTCCCCACCTTCAGTCACTATCACCGCGCCTTCTACTTGCGTAGCCGATAATGGCGGCTGTACTATCACCGCCACGGTGGCACAGGGTACCCATGCCCTGACAGATGGCAGCAGAGCACAATTCCCTGGCACAGTAAACTTCCTCGTGAACGGGCAAAATGTTAAAACGTCATCCGTCGGTGATTCTCCAAGTACGGTTACTTTCACCTATATGCCTACGACAAGCGGAGAAATAACGATAACGGCACAGGTAATCGACAGTGTATTGTACCAAGCCACAGATAAGGCGACTCTGGTCACTACTGCCGCCAACGCGAATAACAACGGTAACAATGATACCACTGGCCGAAGAACTACTAATCCATTCACCACATCTCCGCCTCGTTAGCCGTTAATGTAAATGCGAGGGGACTACTCTTTTTCGAGGAAC
>JAQGGU010000080.1 GCA_028289265.1 Candidatus Saccharimonadota bacterium
TTAAGCGGGAGGTCAGTCGTACTATCCAATACGCTCAGCGAGGCACCCGCCCGTACTCCAGTGGTATTGAGCACAAAATAACGGCTGCCCGGTACCACGCCGGCCATTACGATAGCCAGGGCCAGGACTGTAAGCGTAAGGTAACGCGCGGCCTTATTTTGCCACCAAGCGGCAAAAAAGTTCTTAAGCCGTTCGCGGAAAGTTTCAGGTTTATTATCAAACGCCTTGGCAATTTCTGCGTCCTGCGCTTCGAGCAATTCGTCGCCTTCCCGTGCGACTATATCATCTACGAGCGGGTCAACTTCCGGAGTATCGACAGAAGCATTTTCGATGATTTTAACTTCTGGCTCCGAAGCCCCTTGCTCTGGCGTATCAGTAGTACCCGGGGGGCTCGGTTCGGGCGTGAGTTCGGTAGCTTCTTTAGCTTTTTCTTCTTTATTTACGGTGACTTCGATAGGATCATTATCTTTAAAAATATCGATGTCGGGTACCTTGGGTGCGCCAGCCATTTTACCAACGCTGTCCGTGGGGGCAGGATCCGGCAATTTCGGATCCATAATCTGATCAATTTTTTTCTCTAGATCAGGTGTTTCTTCGTCTTGTTTGTTATTTTTAATAGCCATAGCTTTCAGCCATAAGTGTAACAGAATGTGCTTATGCTACGCTACTACTTTCGCCCCCGGGTAGAGGCTAGCGGCGGCTTGGACGGAGCTTCTTAAAGAGGCGGCGTGTTTGCATTCTCAGGTATTCACCACCAAGGTAGTAGTATGGGAAAATGAATATTACGAGCAATGTACTGGAGAGTAAGCCAAAGATGAGCACCACGGCTAAGCCCTGCCAGAATGGACTCGTTACAGCGAGCGGAATAAGCGAGAATACCGCTGTCAGGCTGGTGGCAACAAGCGGCCTGAAACGCTCGCCAAGCGCGCCGACAGCTGCATCAACCGCGCCCATACCAGCACGCCTGGCCTGGTTGGCGTAGTCAGTAAGCAAAATCGTATTTTTGATGCTCAGCCCAATGAGCGCAAAGAACCCGAGCATCGCAAAGAAGCTGAACGAATTATTGGTAAGGTAGAGTCCGAGGGCAATTCCGAAGAAACTGAATGGCAAGGCCATGAATATAAGTAGCGGCTGCATGAACGAACGGAATTGTAGGACGAGCAAAATGTAAATCGCGAACAGAACCGCCGGGAATGCGTACAGTAGCGCCTTGAAAGAATCCTGGTTCTCCGACTCTTGGCCAAGGTCAAACGTGATGTCATCCGGGGCCAGACCAAACTTTTTGAGCTCGTCGGTTGTATAGTGATCGGTAATAGCCTTCTGTCCAAGGTTGGTCAAAGTTGTAGTGTCAGTACCATCAAAGGTAGCACTCACGGATAGCACTGGAGTGCCTTTTGAACGCTCATACACACTAGTGTTGCCGACTTTTGCCTCTGTTATCGTCGCCTTTTCACCACTTGTACGGGTGAGCTTTTTGCCGGTCAAATATCCTGCCATGTCATTTGCCAGGCGTTCGGCTGCAGGCCTATTATCAGCCCGAATATTTA
The DNA here is from genome assembly GCA_028289265.1 of Candidatus Saccharimonadota bacterium. GTDB lineage: Bacteria > Patescibacteriota > Saccharimonadia > Saccharimonadales > UBA4665 > UBA4665. The sequence goes on from JAQGGU010000080.1 coordinate 1,548, forward strand.
TTACAAAACTAGAAGAAGGCGGTCCAACGTCGAGCGGGTAGGCATCTACAGTAATATTTCCTGCGTCCTTGAAACGCGCATCGATAGCATCGGCCATTTCGGGCGCGGTGCGATCGCGCTCACTATACGGAATCAGGTCGATATACAATGTGGCCGTGCGGTTGTTTGCTGTCCCGTAATACGAACCGCGAACCAGGTCGTCTCCCAGAATATCACCCACCTGCTCATCTACCTGGGTTGCTATCGCTCCAGCCCGTTCGACAGTCGTGCCTGAATCATAGGTAAGATTGATTGCTAACTGGTTAGCGTCCTTGCTGGGAGGAAAAATATTGAATGGTACTTTTGTAAAGATATATACACCCGACCCGATGAATACCAAGCTGATAAGCAGTGCGCTGATGCCAACCGAAAACTCTCTTTTACGGGAACTACGCGCCCACAACATTGGCCGGGCTATAGCATGGGCCATCCGGGCTTCAATACCAGCGGCAACCTCTTTTACATGCCCTTCACCCATTTGCTTCTTACCGAGTAGAATGTTGCGTGCAAACAGCGGGATAAAGACTAAAGCCACGACCAGGCTTATAAGCAGCGCGCTAATGATGGTCACCGGTACGGCACGAATAAAACTGCCAAGTATACCACCGACGAAGAGCAACGGCACAAAACTTAGTGTTGCCGTAAGCGTTGCGGCAATCATAGCACGGCCAATCTTTTGGGCTGCCTGCCTCACCGCTGCCCGCCGGTCGGTATTCCTGCGCCGCGCGCTATCGATAGCCTCAACCATGATTATTGTGTCATCGACAATCAATGACAGACCCAGGATAAGCGCGAACAGTGTGATTACATTAAGACTATAGCCAAGCAGATAAATAACACCGAGTGTCGCCGTAATGACAGTCACCATGGAAATGACAGTGATGAGCGACGCGCGCACCGCGATAACGACTGAACCTACGATTAGAACAGCTAGAAGCCCCTCGAGCAAGACGCGCTGCAACTCAGAGATCTGCTCTTTGATCGCCGGCGAGTAGCTCGCTGTGATCTGAGTGTGAATGTAACTGAATTCTGATTTCCCGCGT
>JAQGGU010000061.1 GCA_028289265.1 Candidatus Saccharimonadota bacterium
AATCACAGTCAGTAACGACCAGATCTGCGCGGCAATAAAAAATATATTCGAGGAAACGCGCAGTATCGTAGAGCCGGCAGGCGCCTTGAGCATGGCAGGTGCTCGGATTTACGCGGCTACGCACAAATTGCGTAATAAAAACCTGGTGACTATCGCCAGTGGCGCCAATATGACATTTGAAAAACTTCAGTTTGTTGCCGAACGAACACTTCTGGGAAGTGGTAAAGAGGCTGTGTTTGTGGTGACGTTACCCGAAAAGCCGGGAGCACTGGAGGCGTTCTGTAACAAAGTTGTCAGGGATCATAACATTACCGAGTTCGCATATCGCTTGCAAGAGCGGGCCGAGGCTCATGTGTTCGTGGGTATTAGTATAGGCGGACTCGAAGACAAGAAGGACTTTATCGATAAGATGTCGCGTCACGGCTTTGACTATCAGGACTTGTCAGATGACGATCTCGCCAAAGAACATGTCCGACACATGATAGGCGGCCACAATAGACAGACTATTGATGAGCATGTTTACGAAATTAGCTTTCCCGAGAGGCCGAGGGCCCTTGCGGATTTTTTGGCTAAAATCGGCTATGAGTACAATATCAGCTTGTTTCATTACAGAGGGCAAGGTGGAGATATAGGCAGTGTGCTTATCGGTCTCGAAGCATCTTCCGTCGAAAAGCTAGAAAAATCCTTGCTGGAGGGTGGGTTTGAATTTATTCGCGCCGATACGCCTTCAGTCGCTATATTCCTGGGAGCTAACTAACCTACATGACGGGCGTCAGAATACAAGCCGTAAGTTGTCCCGCCCCTTGAAATAGCCGCTCAAAAGAGGTATACTACAAGACAAGTTGCCAGAGACAGTGACGGACAAACTTTTACAAGAGCGTCTTAATAAGTCACCGAGGTACAAACAATCACATTTTTTGAATGTTTGAACGTCTTCTGCGCAAGCAAAAGACGTTTTTGTTTGGCAACGAATTTAAAGCAAAGTCTATGGTCGAGGACTTTGCCAAACCTTAATTTGTAAGCACAGTATTTACTACTTGCTTACTCCAAAGGAACAATGCATGGCATTAAATAAAGCAAAAAAAGACGAAGTTGTTTCTGAGGTCCGTGACCTTTTGAGCACTTCAAAGATGACGGTTGTTACCAAATACCAAGGTACTACCGTGAAAGCACTACAGAGCCTCCGCCGCGAAGGGCGCGATAACGGCACTCAACTGAAGGTTGTAAAGAACCGTCTTGTTATCAAGGCGATCGAGCAGACTAACAGCTTGAAGGGCGTTGACACCAGCGCGCTTGAAGGCATGCTACTGTACGCATTCAACGCTGACGACGAAGTCGCTCCGGCCCAGGTCATCGCAAACTTCGCTAAGAGCAACCCGACACTTGAATTTGTTGGTGCGATTAGCGCAGAAGGCAAGTTCCTGACCGCTGACGAAGTCAAATCGCTTGCGACGCTTCCAAGCAAGAACGAGCTTATTGGCCAAGTTGTGGCCATGCTGCTTTCACCGGTCAACGACGTTACAAACGCGCTTTCCGGCAACTTGCACGCGCTGCTTGACGGTGTTGCAGATAAAGCTACGGCTTAAACAATTATTTTAAGAAAGGAATCACTAGAAATGGCTGATTTAAAGAAACTGGCAGAAGACCTTACTAAGTTGACTGTCCTCGAAGTAAACGAATTGAAGACCATCCTTAAGGATGAATACGGCATTGAGCCAGCTGCTGCAGCTGTCGCTGTCGCTGGCCCTGCTGCTGGTGAAGCTGCTGCTGAAGACACCAAGTCTGAGTTTGACGTCGTCCTGAAGGACGCTGGCTCTCAGAAGGTTGCTGTCATCAAGGCTGTCAAAGACCTGACTGGTCTTGGCCTCGGTGAAGCTAAAGCTCTCGTTGATGGCGTTCCAAAGACCATCCTTGAGAAGGCTGCAAAAGACGACGCTGAGAAGGCTAAGAAAGCCCTCGAAGACGCCGGCGCTACAGTCGAACTCGCCTAATATATTTCAGGCATCAGATAGCCGCTTGTTTCTACACAGGCGGCTATCTTTTTTGTCCAAATGTTTGTATAAAGGAACTATGCTTTGGAACGGAAAACATCCTAATTATGATTTGGGCGGCAACCCGGGATGGCCTATCGGCCGCACGGTATTACTGCTCGGTACAGGCGCGCTTGTCGGTGCGTTGAGTCTATCCGCGTACGAAAGTATTAACCCCGACCCTTTTGACGCAAGCAGCGTGGCTGTAACCGCTGTAAGACCGCCCGACTATAGTAAAGGTGAACTTATCAGCGAAGAGGTCACAGGTAACATGAGCATTCCCGAGCCAGTTCAAAAAATAGACGCGATTACTGCCCTCAAGCAGCGAATAGCGAATGGTGCGGTAGTCGGGTACGAGACCCCTACAGGCTATGTTGCTTCGGATTTGGAATGCAGCGCCCAGGACAACAGGCTCAATACTGATAAAATTACGGCTTTTGCTTTTAGCTGCCTTATTATTTATAACCCGAAGCCACAAGGATAGAGGCCTTGAAATAACTAAATATTATAACTTTGATAACTGATTTAAATAAAAAGGCTTTACTTGACAATAGGAGCGTGGTAGGGTTATCTGTAAGAGGATATAGACAAACACGTGGAGTCGTGGGAGACCTTAGAGAGAAAAAATTATGCCAGACGTACCAGAAAAACAAATCAAAAGACTTAGAGCACTTATTCAAGAGGCTGAAACCAATTTGGCAGCCGCAACCGAACTGCTAGTCAGCTTGGTCGGTGACGATGAAAGAGTCGCGCCTATAGCTCGCGAAGAGACTTTAGGAAAGGTTATCGAGGGTGTATTCGACGGCCAGAATATGGTCGGCTCCGACGCCAAGACTTATCCTGTGCCCGCGAACTACGCCAGTAAGTCAAAGCTAGTCCAAGGCGACATATTGAAGCTTACGATTGCAGACGACGGTTCATTCCTTTATAAGCAAATCGGTCCTATCCCACGTAAGCAGGTTGTCGGTACACTTAAGCTCGAAAATGGCCACTACTTTGTCGAAGTCGGCACAAAGCAATACCGCGTACTCCTCGCGAGCGTGACATACTTCAAGGCAAAGCCGAACGACCAGGTGAGCGTTAACGTACCAGAGGACGACTCAAACGCCGAATGGGCAGCTCTAGAAGCCGCATTATAGATACATGAGCAAGTAATAAGGCCCCGGCGCTACTGACTGGGGCCTTTTGTTTTTTCCTGAAATTCTACAACGAGCTGCTTAAGGCTGGGAAGAGTATAATGGTACGTAAGCATGGGGAAGGCGTTATACAGAAAATACCGGTCTAAAAGCCTGGCCGAGATAGTCGGACAGGAACATATTACCGATACACTGGCCAAGGCACTGAAAAGCGGCCGTATTAGCCACGCCTATCTCTTTAGTGGACCCCGCGGCGTGGGGAAAACGTCCATCGCGCGCATACTGGCCCATGAAATAAATGACTTGCCCTATACTGATGATTCGTCTCATCTGGATATTATTGAGATCGATGCTGCCAGCAACCGCCGCATCGATGAGATCCGCGACCTCCGAGACAAAGTCTATATCGCACCGACAAGCGGGAAGTACAAAGTATACATTATAGATGAGGTCCACATGTTGACGCGCGAGGCGTTCAACGCTCTCCTCAAAACACTCGAAGAACCACCAGCCCACGCCGTATTCATACTGGCCACCACTGAAGCCCACAAATTGCCCGATACGATTATCAGCCGCACGCAGCATTACACTTTTAAGCCAGTGGAACGACAAAAGGTTATCGACCATCTGGGCAGTATTGCGAAGCAAGAGAATATCACTATTACTACTGATGCACTTGACCTGTTAGCAGCACATGGTCAAGGATCGTTTAGGGATAGTATCAGTCTGCTAGATCAAGCCAGTGGCATGGAAGACGCTATAGATGCTCCTGAAATACGGAGACTACTCGGTATCGCGCCGGACAGCGCCCTCGACGAACTTATTCAAGCTATTCACGAACAGCGGCCGGCAGGCATGATTATTACTATTACGAATGATCTGTACAGCCAGGGTTTACAAGCAGCTGCAATAGCGAGCCAACTGGCCGAAAAGCTGCGCGCCGGTCTAGCTAATAACACTCCGGTATTACCAGTAGATATATCACTTAGACTGATGCGTGAACTGATCGAAGTGCCATCTTCACATAATCCCGAGCGGCTGCTTGAAATTATCTTGCTCGGTAGTCTGGATAACGCAATTACCCCTGTGGCTACCCCTACAGTTCGTCCCGCTCCAGCTCCCAAAGCAGCACCCGTAGTAGCACCCTCATCGCCAGTTGCAAAAGCCAATAAGCCTTCACCGATCGCTCCTCCTGAGGCTCCCCCCAAGATTGAACCAGTAAAGGTCGCGCCTCAGACACCAGAGCCCGAGCCGGTGTCCGAACCTGCAGCGAGTCCGATTGCAGCTCCACCGACCAAAGAGCAGCGCGCGTTCAATGAAACGGTCTGGCCCGAAGTGCTTAATAGTATCAAAAAGCAGTACAACACATTGTACGGAGTACTGCGTATGGCAAACCCGATATTCCAGGAAGACAGTATAGAGCTGCAGTTCAAATTTGCCTTTCACCAAAAGCGGCTCAATGAAGTCAAAAATCGTAAGATTATAGCCGACTTCATCAAAGAGGCGACAGGGAAAGATATCAGTGTCAACTGTACCTACAATAAAGACGCCACACCCGCCCCGAATGCCGCCGCCAATGTTGCGGCCACGCCTGCAGTTGCGCCAGCTCTTGACTCTATAAGTGATATCTTCGGCGGCGGTGAGGTGCTACACTCATAGTAGAGAATTGTGCGTTTCGCAGATTCGGGTAACTTCCCCAGAGACTAATTAGGATAATATGGAACCTACAAGATTACAGCAGCCACAGCCACAAAATACTGATGCCGAAGCGTCACTTCTTGGCGCAGTGCTTATCGACAGCGACGCCATCGTTAAAATTGCAGACAGTATGTCATCCGGCGACTTCTTTGATGCGCGACATCAGCATATTTATGAGGCCATTGTAGCTCTCTATGAAAAACGCCAGCCGATAGATGTCCTAACACTATCAGACCAGCTCAAGAACCTTGGGTACCTTGACATGATTGGTGGTCCAGCCTACCTGACAGAGCTCACCAACTTCGTGCCGACGGCAGCCCATGTCGAACAATACGCGGATATTGTCGCTCAGAAATCGATGCGCAGGCGATTGATACAGACGTCTCATGAAATAGGTGGATTGGGTTTTGACGAGTCAAAAAGCCTGAAAGAGCTCATTGAAGAAGCCGAATCACGATTATTCCAAGTCAGCCAGCAACACGTCAAGCAAACTATCGTCAGCATCGAGGAGATACTGACGGAAAGTTTTGAACGTCTCGATGAACTTCACAAAGATAAGAAATCAATCCGCGGAGTTCCTACCGGATTCAGGGACATGGACAACATTTTAGCTGGTTTGCAGCGCTCTGACCTCTTTATCCTAGCCGCGCGGCCCTCGATGGGTAAGACGGCCTTTGTGCTCAATCTTGCGCATAACGTCGCTGTCGATGCGAAAGAGCCTGTACTTATTTTCAGTCTGGAAATGAGTAAGGAACAGCTCGTAGACCGTTTGCTGTCTATGGAATCAGGCGTCGATGCCTGGGCGCTTCGCACCGGCAACCTTACTGATAGCGACTTCGAAAAACTCGGCGAAGCTATGGGCGTACTCAGTGAAGCACCAATCTATATTGATGACACACCCGGTCTTACCATCAGTGATATGCGCACCAAGGCCCGCCGCGAGTCGCATCAGCATAAATTAGGCTTGGTAATCGTCGACTACCTCCAGCTCATGAGTGGCGGTAGCCGCTTTGGTGGAGACGGTAACCGTGTGCAGGAAATATCTGAAATATCACGCGGTCTGAAGGGGATTGCCCGCGAACTTGACGCGCCACTTATCGCTCTTAGTCAGCTGAGCCGTTCAGTGGAAAGCCGTACCCCGCAGATACCACAGCTATCCGACCTGCGTGAGTCAGGTTCAATCGAGCAGGATGCCGACATCGTAGCTTTTATCTACCGCGAGGATTACTACAATCCGGAAACTGACCGCAAAAACATAACTGACATCCTCATCAAAAAGCATCGTAATGGCGCGCTAGGTAACGTCGAGCTTTACTTCGACAAAAATAAGCAGCGCTTCCGCTCGCTAGACAGCCGCCACTCAAGCGATCCTTTCGAATAAGCCTAGCAACGACGTAGGATCTGCATTTTATAGTGCTTGTCCTTATGAATTGTTGCTATAATAGCCGTAACAAATGACACCCAAAATATCGCCCCCTAAAACCTTTCTCCAAAAGTACGGCGTAGAAATCCTTTTGGTTACTGCAGCTTTCGTACTGCTTTTCATGTTGCTATGGTTTCGCTTAGGGTCGCTCACTTTTGGCAATGCCGCGCCCGTTGAAGTTGCCAGCAGGCAGGCTGCAACAAGCTGGCAGGCAATCTTGGACAATCCTTTATATGCCCCTTATACGGTAGGCCAGCGCCTCGTCATGCTGTCTGGCCATGACGGCATTACTTCTATGCGCCTCGTAACCACTATGTGGGCTATACTCGCAATGGTACTTTTTTATATTGTGGCGAGACAGTGGCACAGTGTCCGGGTTGCAGGGCTAGCAACCTGGCTGTTTATTTCTTCAAGCTGGTTCTTGCACACCGCACGGCTGGCGACACCCGAAATCTTATGGCTGGTCAGCATCCTGGCTTTAGTGGTTCTTTTTTCGCCGCGCCGCAAAGGTCCCTCAAGCTGGCTATCTTTTCCTATTCTCATTGCCACACTTGGAGCCGTCCTGTACGTGCCAGGGATGGTTTGGCTGGTGTTATTCAGTTTAGTACTCAGACGCGGTAACATAGCCGAAGCCTGGGCTGCATCACGAAACTTCTTTGTTCGTATACTCAGTATTTTGGGCGGCATGGCACTGGTCGCACCCCTAGGTAAAGCTCTCATGGAGTCCCCGGAGCTCGTCAAACATTGGCTTGGGGTTGATACATTGGAATCAGCAGTCATCATCGGTAAGCAATTCTTAGCAGTACCAAAACAGCTTTTTATCAGCGGACCACTCGATCCCGTACATTGGCTTGGCCGCATACCACTACTAAGCGTATTCGAGACTATCATGTTTATACTTGGCGCCTATTTCTATGTGACTCATCTTAGGGCAGCCAGGGCGCGTTTTATCATCATCCTGTCATTGCTGGCATGGTTAGTTATTGGAATCGGCGGTCTCGCATCACTCTCTTTGATAGTTCCAGTAGTATATCTTGTTCTTACTACCGGTATAGCTTACATGCTGCATGAATGGTTTAAGGTATTTCCCAATAACCCGATAGCTCGTTCAATCGGCATTGCGGTCATTGCCGTTGCAATACTGCTGACAAGCATCTATCAAACCCGCAGCTACTTCGTTGCCTGGCGCTACAGTTCGGAAACGGCTACCGCGTTTACTGAAAAACTCTAAATTTCTCGGGTAATCTGTCTAAAAATGATACAATATAGATAATTATCAAGGAGTTATCATGAACCGATTTGACCAAGCAAAAATGCTGATGCGTGCCCGTAAAATCCAGAAGGAACTACAGAAACAAGTTATTACCGTTGAACAGGGCGATGGCGCTGTACGGGTTGAGATCACTGGTGATCAGAAGATTAAAAAAGTACACATCTACACCGAATCTGTCGACCTCGACGATATCGGTCAACTTGAGCGATGGGTCGAAGATGCCGTAAAGCAAGCCATCCAGGAAAGCCAGAAAGTAGCCGCCGCCAAGCTACAGCCTATGATGGGCGCACTTGGCGACCTCGGCCTGTAACGGCAGCCCTAAAACGAACAGATGCAAGTTCTCCCCCCAGCACTTACCGATCTCATAGAAGCGTTGGGCGCTCTACCTGGCGTCGGGCCACGCACTGCCGAAAGATATGCATACTTTTTACTTAAACACGACACGCATGTAAGTGCGCGTATAAGTGACACCCTGACTCACTTGCACAGCGGCGTAGGATACTGCAAAAAGACCTTCGCGCTTATCTCGAGCAATCAGGAGCTATCAGATCTCTATACCGACCCTCGCCGTGACAAACAGACGATCGCAGTAGTTGCCGAGCCATTTGATGTAGTAGCACTGGAAAAAACCGGGCAGTTCAGCGGCACCTACCATGTACTAGGCGGCCTGGTATCGCCTATCGATGGTATTGGGCCAGAGCAACTACACATCCGCGAGCTCATTAGCCGTATAGATGAGGATGGCGTTAAGGAAATTATTCTTGCTACAAATGCCAGTGTAGAGGGCGAAACTACAGCTTTATACATCCAGCAACAAATCGGCGGTCGTGAGGTCAAAGTGACTCGGCTTGCACGCGGCCTGCCCATCGGTGTTGACCTAGAATACGCCGATCAGATTACACTTGGTAGGGCCCTGGAAGGTCGGCAGACTTTATGAATCTCCGTTACTGCCTCGAATGCGCCCAGCCGCAGACACAGTTAACAGTCACAGAATACACCTGCCCGCAGAATCACCGTTACTACAACAATCCGCACGCAGCCGTGTGTATTATTTTTCTTCGTGGCAGCAAAATCCTGGTTTCAAAGCGCGGCATTGAGCCTAACAAGGGAATGTACGACCTTCCAGGAGGCTTCTTTGAGTACAATGAAGATACTTTTGATGCCGCCATACGCGAAATAAAAGAAGAAACTAGTGTTGAACTGTTGCGTGAAAATCTTGAACTCATTACTGCCTACACCGGAGAATACCTCCCTAATGTCTCGGTAGTAGACCTGGTTGTACTCGCTAAAGAATGGACGGGTACATTCACCCCTGATGATGACTCTGAAGCGCTGGAATGGAAGCCCTTCTCGTTTGTCGATGATCCGGAATTCTCACCGGACTATCCTGGATTCAGGAAACTGATAGAATCCTTAGCCGACTCAATGCAAAATA